>NZ_QAIU01000213.1:6205-9466 GCF_003061205.1 Pseudomonas sp. HMWF006 | reverse complement strand
CGCCGGGGTTTTCGACAAGTCGGTCAGCCACGGCGGCGTCAGCCCCCAACGGGCGCGGGCCAGCGTGCGCTGGCCATCGGCTTCGGCCCGCAGCATCAACACCGAATCATTGGGAGAAATGTTCCACTGCGCCTGCTGATCGGCGGGAAAACCGGGCAGGGCCGCGAAATCGCGGTTCCAGCGAAACAGGGCATAACGTCCACACATGGGGCAACACGACTCAGAAAGAAAACGAACGTCAGCCTAACAGACCAGCGTCCCGGGGAAGCTCTCCGGTTCATCGCCGGGCAGCGGCAGCGCGGCATTGTACGCGGTGATCAGCTCGCGGGCGTATTCGGCCTGATCGTTATCGACCGACAGCCCCAGCAGACCGAAAATCGGCAACTCCCCCGTGCCGCCGAGCAAATCGCGGCCCACCAGATGCGCCTCGATGCCTTCACTGGCGAGCATGCCCTTGAGCATCTCGCCTTCCATCAGGTTTTCCGGCTCGTAGATTCGCTGCATGGGCGCCCCTCATTCGTTTTCGCTGAACACTTCCAGAAACCAGTCCCCGTCGTGCACCTGCAAGACAAACTTGATCGGTCGACAACACACCTGACAGTCCTCGATATAGGTCTGATCGCCATCGGACAGGTCCAGCGTCGTCTCGACCTCTTCACCACAATACGGACATTCATACAGTGCGCTTTCCAGCATCGCGGTCTCCCAGGTGACTTGTGCGTATAATCGCCGGTCTATTTGCAGGGCTATTTTTGTCTGGCTGCTTTTTCAGACCGTGCCTCGCGGGTTTTCGATCAAAACCTTTACTTACCCTAGCCGTTTCCAACAAGAGAGCATGATGGGCGAATTCGATGCCATCCGACCTTACGACGACAGCGAAGTACCTGCGGTACTGGCACGACTGCTCGGCGACAAGGCGTTTCTAGATATCCTCACCCACTTCCGCTTCCCGCGTTTTGCCGGTGCCTTCGGCTGGATGCTCAAACCTCTTATAGCCCATCGTTTGCGTCGTGAGTTCGCCGACGTCAATTCGGTGGCCACTTTGCAGGACAAAGTCGAGTTCTACGTCGACCACACCATCGAGCGCGCCACCGACGGCGTGACCTACACCGGTGTCGAGCAATTCAAATCCGGCAGCGCCTATCTGTTTATCGCCAACCATCGTGACATCGTGATGGACCCGGCCTTCGTCAACTACGCCGTGTACCACGCCGGCCTGCCGACCCCGCGCATCGCGATTGGCGACAACCTGCTGCAAAAGCCATTCGTCAGCGACCTGATGCGTCTGAACAAGAGTTTCATCGTGCACCGTTCGATCACCGGACGTCGCGAGAAAATGGCCGCGTACCAATTGCTGTCGGCGTACATCAACCACTCGATCCGCAACGATTGCGCGTCGATCTGGATCGCGCAGGCCGAAGGCCGGGCCAAGGACGGCGACGACCGTACCGAGTCGGCGATCCTCAAGATGTTCCACATGAGCCGCAAGGACGAGCCGTTCGGCGAAGTCATCCAGTCGCTGAACCTGACCCCGGTGTCGATCAGCTACGAATACGACCCGTGCGACCAGGCCAAGGCCCGCGAGTTGTACATCCGCGCCACCACTGGCACCTACGCCAAGGCGCCGGGCGAGGATGACGTAAGCATTGCCAAGGGGATCACCGGCTACAAGGGCCGGGTGCACGTGAACTTTGCCGCGCCGATCACTGAATTGTTCGAAGACACCAAGCAATTGGCGATCGAGATGGACAAGCAGATTCTCGGCGGGTATCGCCTGTTCCCGGTGCACTACCTGGCGTATGCGATGTGGGCGGATGCCGATCCGCAACTGAACGTGCCGAAAGCCGCCGAGGTGTTCCCAGCCGATGAACTGGCCAAGGCGCAGGAAGAGTGGCAGAGCCGACTGGACGCCTGCCCTGAAGAGCACCGTCCGTATCTGGTGCTGCAATATGCGACGCCGGTGCGCAATCAGTACCGGGTCAAGGCTGGGTTGCCGTTGTAAGCGGCATGCACCAGACGCGACAACGGCGCCTTCGGGCGCCGTTTTTTATGCCTGCCTCATACTTTTGTGGCGAGGGGCATGTACTCAACTTCAGAAGCGGGTGCTGATCCAGGAGATGAGCAGGGCCAGGCCGAGGCAGGCAAATCCGAAGCGATAGAAAAACCGGTTCATGCGCAACGTCGCCCAATCCAGAATCGGCTCGGCGTCCGGCAAGGCCTGGCGTTGCGCGGCGATGCTGGCCATGGCGCGTTGTTCACGACGACGGGTCGCGTGCAGCAGCCAACTGCCCGGAAAGGCCAGGGCCAGCGCCAGCAGGTTGATCAATTTGGCGGGATGGGCGGTAAACAGCGTCATCAAGTGCAGCGACATCACAGACCTCAGACTAAATCGGTGTGGCAGGCGCCAGATCGACGACCGCGGCACGGATTCTACCGAAAGCCTCCTTCACTACCCTACCCTTTGCGACAAATAACCCGACAATCGACCGATGGCTGTCCTGTGTCACGGCTTCGTCATGTGGATACGCCACCCTGCGCGCCTCGAAACACACATGGAACGCGACATGCTTCACGCTGAAAACCAGGATCGTCTGTACCTCATCACCCCTTACGAAGAACAACAGAGCCTCGTCGGCGGTCTCGCCTTCAATGTGCAGGATCGCCATTGGCTGGTGTATTGCGCCCTCGGCGGGCATCAGCATGCGGATTTGCCCGAGACCGACTTGCTGACGGGTGTCAGCGTTCTCGACTTCTACTCGCAGGCAGCCTGAAAGCAAAAGCACCCTCACCCTGACCCTATCCCGGAGGGAGAAGGGACTGACCGGGTTGTCTGGTCGAGGTACATCGACCTGAAACTTCGAGGTGAATGTAGACCTCAAGAACAACGCAAATCGGCTCCCTTTCCCCCTCGCCCCCTGGGGGGAGAGGGTTGGGGTGAGGGGGAAAGGATCTTCCCGACAACACAACTCTCAAACTCTGCACCCACAAAAAAGCCCGAAACCATCACTGGCCCCGGGCTTTTTCACATCTACCGAACACTTATTCGGCGAGGATCTGGCCCACGGTCGGATCCTTGAACAGACGGGTCAAGGCGTCGCTCAACACGTCGCTGACCAGTTTGGTGTTGGTTTCCTGATTCGGCGCCATGCCGAAACGCTGATCCAGCGACGCACCATAACGACCGCTGTAACGGCGATTGGCATTCTGTACGTCGGAGCGGAACGTTGCACCGATGGTCGCTTCGGTCACGTACATGCCTTC
>NZ_QAIU01000213.1:0-6195 GCF_003061205.1 Pseudomonas sp. HMWF006 | reverse complement strand
CTTCAGTTCGGCCAGGGTCACGGTCAGTTGTGGAGCGTTAGGCGCGTTGTTGGTCGGGGTGAAGCCGAGCAAACGTACGGCCGCTTCCGCCTGAGCCTGCAGCTTCGGCAGGATCTGCTCGCGCTGCACGGTGATGGCGCTGGTTTCCGGGTACAGGCCGCCACGGGTGCCCAGGGTTGGCGACGGACGACCGTCAACCACGCGCACGATGACTGGCTGGCCACGACCGACCGGTGCCAGTTGCGTGGTCAGCTTCGGCTCCGGACTCAGTTGTTGCGGGCTGTGGGCGCAGCCGGCCAGTGTCAAACCGGCCACAGTGATCAAACCGAACAACAGGCGTTGCAACATGCTCTTATCTCCAGAATCAGGCACAAACAGGCCGGCAGTATAGCGGTGGGCCACTGCGGGTCACCAGCGTCACACCATGAATACTGAAATGTCTGACAAACCCTGTCGAACGCGGTTCCTGTCACACATTCTTCACTGCCTATACACCATGACGTCATGGTCCACCGGCAACCTTGCAGTCAGTCCTCCAACAAGGTACTCGGCCATGCGTTATCTGATCTCGTTGTTCGCTCCACGCCCACTGCACCGCAGCTTTGCCCTGCTCGATCGCAATGGCCATTGCCAGGCGTTCAAGCAATGCAGCCTGCAGCCAATGGGCGACGGCTGGGTCGAAATCGAAGAAATCCGCCTCAACTGGTTGCACCAGCCACTGCCGGCCAGCGCCCGCGTCATACCGTCGCAGCCCCGCGCACGCGCTCAGGCGATGTTGAGCATCTGACCGGATGCCTAATAAAAGTCATTAAACACGAGCAACACCGCGCATTTCTTCGATACAATCTCCCCCCGATTATAAGGACGTCTCCTGATCGGGCCCCGCGACAGCGTCAATGCGCATGCATCGACATCAAAACCGCCCACAGAGAGCCGCCCACACAGATCGAGTGAAGTTGGCGCGCTTGCCTGTTCTTCCGGCAAAACCCCTGCTTTTCGCGAATCTGCAGAGCTGTCATACGCTCGGCCACCGCGTTGTTTTGCCTTTGCGGGCAGGGTGCCAGGCTGGGACAGCCCTTTTTGAGGTTCACGTCTTCAAAAGAGCGTGAAAAAAACGGGTTTTCACAACTTCACAAGAGTGTGGCGAGCAAATGAATAGTTTTGCGTCTGAACATGCACCATTAGCGTCTGAAACAGCCCAACGACACAGGACCGGATATACCTCGAATACCGGAGCCTGAAGCCTGTCCGCTACGGATTTGGTTGCACAAAAACGGATGTCTCGACCATAAGTCGAATTGCCAGCCACGTGCTGAAATGAGTTCATGTGACTCTTGAAGCCAGGCCGCCTGCATCCGTCGAAGTTGCGAAAAATTGCGAAGATTCGGACATGGCGAACCTGACCACGGATAGCCGGGACACAATTGACCTGTCCCTGAATGCCTGGCAGCCATGCCGACAATTTGGTGCTGCAGATTTTGGAGACGCGTTAAATGGCGCATAACGAAGCAGTCGACGTAGTTCTGGTGGGGGCCGGCATCATGAGCGCCACCCTGGCAGTGCTGCTCAAAGAGCTCGACCCCGCGATCAAGCTGGAAGTCGTCGAGCTGATGGATTCCGGTGCCGCGGAGAGTTCCAACCCATGGAACAACGCCGGTACCGGCCACGCCGGCCTGTGCGAGCTGAACTACACACCGCAGGCTGCCGACGGCACCGTCGACATCAAGAAAGCCGTGCACATCAACACCCAGTTCGAAGTGTCCAAGCAGTTCTGGTCGTACCTGACCAAAAAAGGCACCTTCGGCTCGTGCAAGTCGTTCATCAGCCCGGTGCCACACCTGAGTTTCGTCCAGGGCGACAAAGGCGTTTCCTTCCTCAAGGAGCGTTTCGAGGTTCTGCACAAGCACCACGCCTTCGCCGACATGGAGTACACCGAAGACAAGGCCAAAATGGCCGAGTGGATGCCGCTGATGATGCCGGGCCGCTCGCCGGACGAAGTCCTCGCCGCGACCCGCGTGATGAACGGCACCGACGTCAACTTCGGCGCCCTGACCAATCAGTTGCTCAAGCACCTGACCAGCGCACCCGACACGCAAGTCAAATACTGCAAGCGCGTCACCGGTCTCAAGCGTAACGGCAACGGCTGGACCGTCAGCATCAAGGACGTCAATAGCGGCAGCAGCCGTGAAGTCGACGCCAGGTTCGTCTTCCTCGGCGCCGGTGGCGCGGCGCTGCCGTTGCTGCAGGCCTCGGGCATCGAAGAGAGCAAAGGCTTCGGCGGCTTCCCGATCAGCGGCCAGTGGCTGCGTTGCGACAACCCGGAAGTGGTCAAGCAGCACCAGGCCAAGGTTTACAGCCAGGCGGCCGTGGGTTCGCCACCAATGTCCGTGCCGCACCTGGACACCCGCGTGGTCGACGGCAAGAAGTCCCTGCTGTTCGGGCCATACGCCGGCTTCACCACCAAGTTCCTCAAGCACGGCTCCTTCATGGACCTGCCGCTGTCGGTTCGCGCCGGCAACATCGGGCCGATGCTGGCGGTGGCAAAAAACAACATGGACCTGACCAAGTACCTGGTCAGCGAAGTGATGCAGTCGATGGAGCAGCGTCTGGATTCCCTGCGCCGTTTCTACCCGCAGGCGAAAGCCGAAGACTGGCGCCTGGAAGTGGCCGGCCAACGGGTGCAGATCATCAAGAAAGACCCGAAAAAGGGCGGCATCCTGCAATTCGGTACCGAACTGGTCGCGGCCAAGGACGGTTCCCTCGCCGCGCTGCTCGGTGCTTCGCCAGGAGCCTCGGTGACCGTTTCGATCATGCTGGAACTGATCGAGAAATGCTTCCCGGCCAAGGCCAAGGGTGAATGGGCTGCCAAACTGGCAGAGATCTTCCCGGCCCGCGAGAAGGTTCTGGAAACCGATGCTGCGCTGTATCGCAAGATCAACACGCAGAACAACATTGCCCTGGAACTGGTTGAAGAAAGCAGCGAGACCCCAAGCTTCGCTTGATCGCGCCGCATAAAAAACGCCCCGTACTCAGTGAGTGCGGGGCGTTTTTTTATGCCTGAAATTTGAAACCCGGACCTTTGTGGCGAGGGGATTTAGCGAACCGTCGCCACAGGTATCGGGAAATCTCAGGTGCGTGACTTGTTGATCAGTTCGATATAGTCCTGAGCATTACGCTGATCGGCAATCAGGTCAACAAAGGTCTTGCCCTGCTCATCCTTGCCATCCACGTCATAGCCAGCTTCAACGAAGAACGTCAGAAAGCGCTCGAAATCGTCGATGCGCAAACCACGGTAAGCCTTGACCAGTTTGTGCAGCGACGGCGAAGTGGCGTCGACCGGTTCAAAATCGAGGAACAGCTTGATCTGCTCATCGCCGATCTCGTCACCAATCACCTGTTTCTTATCTTTACGCATTGCCGACTCCAGCTCGCAGACATTACACGGGGCGGGCAGTTTACCCCTGCCCTGCCACCGGGCTCAACGCGCGCGCACGCTGCCAGTGTGCAAATCGGCCCAGATATGGCCGTTGGCGTAGCTGAGGAATTGCACATACACAGTATCGTTGCGCAACAGATCAATCACCACGCGGTACTGCGCCAGTGGGTAAAACAGCGTCAGGGTTTTGCTTTTATCGTCATACACCGGTTTTTTCAGGCTTTTGCTTTCACCGTCGAAACTGACGAGCACTTGATTGACAGTCGCGCCTTTGTTCAGCGATTTGCCTTTAAGGCGGATCATCAGCGACGAGGTCACCGGTATGGGTTGCTGATTGGACTGACGTTGCGCGCCCACGACCACGGAATAATCGGTGACTTGCAACAGTTGTTGCTGCTCGGGCTCGGCATCGCGCAGGGTCAAGTCGTCCGGCGGCAGGAACTGACTGTGCATCGGCGCGGCGGACAGCGGCAGGCTGAGGGTCAATAACAGGGCGGCAAGGCTGCGGATCAAGAGGCGCATGACAGGCTCCGGGGGCGGGGCCGAGCACTCTAGCATGGGTGTCGCGGATGGATCAGCACACACAAAAACACTGTGGGAGCGAGCTTGCTCGCGAAGGCGGACTGACATTCAAAACAGATGTCGACTGATACACCGCTTTCGCGAGCAAGCTCGCTCCCACATTTAGATCGAGGCGCGGATTACATGCCTTTAACGGCGAAGATCCCGTTGGCGTTGCGCCAGTAGCCTTTGTAGTCCATGCCGTAACCGAAGATGTAACGGTCAACGCATGGCAGGCCGACGAAATCGGCTTTCAGGTCAGGACGCGCCTTGCGGTCGTGATCCTTGTCGATCAGCACGGCGGTGTGCACTTTGCGCGCGCCGGCGTGTTTGCAGAAGTCGATGATCGCGCCCAGGGTGTGACCTTCATCGAGGATGTCGTCGATGATCAGCACGTCGCGGTCGATGAACGAGACTTCCGGCTTGGCTTTCCAGAACAGGTCGCCACCGCTGGTTTCATTGCGATAGCGGGTCGCGTGCAGGTAGGACGCTTCCAGCGGGAACTGCAGATGAGTCAGCAGTTTGCCGGAGAAGATCAGGCCACCGTTCATCACGCAGAACACCACAGGGTTGCTCTCGGCCAGTTGTTCGTTGATGTGTGCACCGACGCGGGCAATGGCAGCCTCGACTTCAGCTTCGGTGTACAGGCAGTCAGCCTCTCGCATGACTTGACGGATATGCTCGAGATCAGCGGACATGGCGCTCTCCGGGGGGTGGTTGGCGGGGGGTATAGCCGCGAAAAGCGGGCAAAGGTACGCATCTCGCACGGCCGAATCAAGCCTTTATGGACTAACGTACTGTATGTCCTATAGGACATCACCCTCGGATAGATTAATCTAGGCCGGTTTTTTTGCCCGCCGCCGGAGTTTTTCCATGCCCATCCTCGAGATCCGCCATCCGCTGATCCGTCATAAACTCGGCCTGATGCGCCGTGCCGATATCAGCACCAAGAATTTCCGCGAGCTCGCTCAGGAAGTCGGCGCACTGTTGACCTATGAAGCTACAAAAGATTTGCCGCTCGAATCCTACGATATCCCGGGTTGGTGCGGCACCGTGTCGGTCGAGAAAATCGCCGGCAAGAAGATCACCGTCGTGCCGATCCTGCGCGCCGGCATAGGCATGCTCGAAGGCGTGCTGAGCCTGATCCCGGGCGCCAAGGTTTCCGCTGTGGGCGTGGCCCGCAACGAAGAAACCCTGCAAGCGCACACCTATCTGGAAAAACTGGTTCCGGAAATCGACGAACGCCTGGCGATGATCATCGACCCGATGCTCGCCACCGGCAGCTCGATGGTCGCGACCATCGACCTGCTGAAGAAAGCCGGTTGCAAGGACATCCGCGCAATGGTGCTGGTCGCCGCGCCGGAAGGCATTGCTGCCGTCGAACAGGCTCACCCGGACGTGACCATCTACACCGCGTCCATTGATGAGCGCTTGAACGAGCACGGTTACATCATTCCTGGACTTGGCGACGCCGGTGACAAGATCTTCGGCACCAAGCAGAAGGACGCGTAACCATGCAGCAAGAGTTCAACGATCCGCTCTGGCGCACGGTGCTCTCCGGCGCCCAGATGCTGTTCGTGGCTTTCGGCGCCCTGGTGCTGATGCCGCTGATCACCGGCCTTGACCCGAACGTGGCACTGTTCACCGCGGGTCTGGGGACGATTCTGTTCCAGATCGTCACCGGGCGTCAGGTGCCAGTGTTTCTGGCGTCGAGCTTCGCGTTCATCACCCCGATCATTCTCGCCAAGGGCCAGTTCGGCCTCGCCGCGACCATGGGCGGCGTGATGGCGGCCGGTTTCGTCTACACCTTCCTCGGCCTTGCCGTGAAGATCAAAGGCACCGGTTTCATCGACCGTCTGCTGCCGCCAGTGGTGATTGGTCCGGTGATCATTTCCATCGGCCTGGCCATGGCGCCGATTGCCGCGAACATGGCGATGGGCAAGGCTGGCGATGGTGCTGAACTGATCCACTACCAGACCGCGATGATGATCTCGATGCCAGCGCTGCTGACCACGTTGATCGTGGCGGTGTTCGGTAAAGGCATCTTCCGCCTGGTGCCGATCATTTCCGGTGTACTGGTCGGTTTTGCCATGGCGTTCTATTTCGGCGTAGTCGACACCGCGAAGATTGCTGCCGCGCCATGGTTTGCGATCCCGCACTTCACCGCGCCGGAGTTCAACTGGCAGGCGATTCTGTTC
>NZ_QAIU01000212.1:0-6966 GCF_003061205.1 Pseudomonas sp. HMWF006 | reverse complement strand
ACCCTGATCTATGGCCACAGCCTGGGCGTCAATCGCGACAGCGTGCAGTTGCCGCGCCTGCTCAAACAGGCCCGCAAAAGCGGCGTGGTGCGGCACGTCGGCAGCGGCCAGAACATCTGGTCCAACGTGCACATCGAAGACGTCGTCGCCCTGTACCTGCTGGCGCTGACCAGGAACGTGCCGGGTACCTTCTACTTCGTCGAGAGCGGTGAAGCGTCATTCATCGACATGACCACCGCCATGGCCCAGGCCCTGAACCTCGGCCAGCCACAAGACTGGCCGCTGCAAGACGCCGAAGCCGAATGGGGCTACGAAATGGCCAACTACGGCCTCGGCTCCAACAGCCGCGTACGCGGCAAACACGCCCGCGAACTGCTGGGCTGGGCGCCGAAGCGTACGTCGGTGGTGGAATGGATTCGTAACGAAATGGTGTGAGTCGTACACCCCCTCTGTAAACACCACCGAACCTGTGGGCGCTGGCAAGTCAGCTCCCACAGGTTTTTGCATTCCGGTTGAAGGATTGCGATCAATGTGGGAGCGAGCAGGCTCGCTCCCACACGGGTTTCTCATCTGTCGGAATGTCATGTAAATCCCGCCCCGTGATTTTCATTTATCGCGACAAGACATATCCGTTCGCGACACGCCTTACCTCTCCACGAAAATAACTTTCATGTGGTTTGAAAACTCGATCTCGAAATGATTTATGAGTTTCACAACCCATTCGAACGTGACCCTTTCGAGGAGTACCGCATGACGCCTTCCTTCGGCTATTGGCTGCTGGTCTATGCCGCCGTCGCCATCATCGCGCTGATCGTTTTGATCGCCCGTTACCGGCTCAATCCGTTCATTGTCATCACTCTGATTTCAATCGGTCTGGCGCTGGTGGCGGGGATGCCGCCGTCGGGTGTGGTGGGGGCGTATGAGGCCGGGGTGGGCAAGACGCTGGGACATATTGCGCTGGTGGTCGCGCTGGGGACGATGCTCGGCAAGATGATGGCCGAATCCGGTGGCGCGGAGCAGATGGCGCGCACGCTTATCGCGAAATTCGGCGAGAAGAACGCGCACTGGGCGATGGTCTGCATTGCGTTTCTGGTAGGCCTGCCATTGTTTTTCGAAGTCGGTTTTGTGTTGCTGGTGCCGATTGCCTTCACTGTGGCGCGACGGGTGGGGGTGTCGATTCTGATGGTCGGCCTGCCAATGGTGGCCGGCCTGTCGGTGGTGCATGCTTTGGTGCCGCCGCACCCGGCGGCGATGCTCGCGGTGCAGGCGTATCAGGCGTCGGTCGGGCAGACCTTGCTGTATGCGATTGCCATCGGCATTCCGACGGCGATTATCGCGGGGCCGCTGTACGCCAAATTCATCGTGCCGCGCATCCACTTGCCGGCGGATAACCCGCTGGAAAAACAATTCCTCGACCGCGAACCGCGCGACCAACTGCCGGGTTTCGGCATCACCATGGCGACCATCCTGTTGCCGGTGGTGCTGATGCTGATCGGTGGCTGGGCCAACCTGATCTCCACGCCGGGCAGCGGTTTCAATCAGTTCCTGTTGTTCATTGGCAACTCGGTGATCGCGCTGTTGCTGGCGACCTTGCTGAGCTTCTGGACGCTGGGTATCGCCCAGGGCTTCAATCGCGAGTCGATCCTCAAGTTCACCAACGAATGCCTGGCGCCGACCGCGAGTATCACGTTACTGGTGGGCGCCGGCGGCGGCTTGAACCGGATTCTGGTCGATGCCGGTGTCACCGATCAGATCGTCGGCCTGGCCCATGAATTTCACCTGTCGCCGCTGATCATGGGCTGGCTGTTCGCCGCGTTGATGCGGGTGGCCACCGGTTCGGCGACCGTGGCCATGACCACTGCGTCCGGCGTGGTTGCGCCGGTGGCCATTGGTCTGGGTTATCCACACCCTGAGCTGTTGGTGCTGGCGACCGGTGCCGGCTCGGTTATCTTTTCCCACGTCAACGACGGCGGCTTCTGGTTGATCAAGGAATACTTCAACATGACGGTCGCGCAGACGTTCAAGACCTGGACCGTGCTCGAGACGCTGATCTCGCTGGTCGCTTTCGGCCTGACCGTCGGCCTTTCCTACCTGCTGTAACCGGAGCCCGCCGCCATGGACATCCTTTATCAGATCCGCGCCCGTCAGGATTCCTTCAGCGCCGGCGAGGGCCGCATCGCCCGGCTGATGCTCGACGACGTTGGCTTTGCTGCGAGCGCCAGTCTCGAAGACCTCGCGCGCCGCGCCGAAGTCAGCACCGCCACGCTGTCGCGTTTCGCCCGCACCGTGGGCTGTCGCGACCTGCGTGATCTGCGCCTGCAACTGGCTCAGGCCAGCGGCGTTGGCAGCCGTTTTCTCGATCCGGCAGGCACCCCCGAGCAGTCGGCGTTCTACGGGCAGATTGTCGGCGATATCGAAACCACCCTGCGCCAGCATCTGGCCGGGTTTGACGAATCGCGCTTCGCCGATGCGGTGAAAATGCTCGGCCAGGCACGGATGATTCATGCGTTCGGCATGGGCGGTTGCTCGACCCTGTGCAGCGACGAATTGCAGGTGCGGCTGGTGCGCCTCGGCTACCCGATTGCGGCATGTCACGACGCGGTGATGATGCGCGTCACTGCCGCCAGCCTGAATGCCGAACAAGTGGTGATCGTCTGCTCGCTGACCGGCATCACTCCAGAGCTGCTGGAAACGGTCGAGCTGGCGCGCAACTACGGCGCGCGCATCCTCGCCATCACCCGCGCCGGCTCGCCGCTGGCGCAATTGGCCGACATCGTCCTGCCGCTGCAAGGCGCAGAAACCTCGTTCATCTACAAACCGACGGCGGCGCGCTACGGCATGCTGCTGGCCATCGACGTACTCGCCACCGAGCTGGCACTGGCCAATCCTGAAGACAATCAAGAACGTCTGCGGCGGATCAAACTGGCCCTCGACGAATACCGTGGCGGCGACGATCACCTGCCGCTGGGAGACTGACATGCTGTACGACACGCTGATTCGCAACGCCCTGGTCATTGATGGCAGCAACACGCCCGGCTACCACGCGGATGTGGCGATTTGTGCTGGTCGCATCGAGCGCATTGGTGACTTGCAAGACGCCAGCGCTGCCGAAGAAATCGACGCCGCCGGCCGCGTGCTGGCGCCGGGTTTTATCGACGTCCACACCCATGACGACACCGTGGTCATCCGCCAACCCGAGATGCTGCCCAAACTCAGCCAAGGCGTGACCACCGTGATCGTCGGCAACTGCGGGATCAGCGCCTCGCCCGTGACCCTGAAAGGCAATCCGCCGGATCCGATGAACCTGCTCGGCACCGCGGCAGCCTTCGTTTATCCACGCTTCAGCGATTACCGTGCGGCGGTCGAAGCGGCGAACACCACGCTGAACGTCGCTGCACTGGTCGGCCACACGGCGCTGCGCAGTAATCACCTCGATGACTTGTTCCGCACCGCCACGCCAGGCGAAATCGCTGCGATGCGCGAGCAATTGCGTGAAAGCCTTGAAGCCGGTGCGCTCGGCTTATCCACAGGTCTGGCCTACGCCAGTGCGTTCAACGCCTCTACCGATGAAGTGAAGCAACTGACCGAAGAACTGACGGCATTCGGCGCGGTGTACACCACGCACCTGCGCAGTGAATTCGAACCGGTGCTGGAGGCGATGGATGAAGCGTTCAGTATCGGCCGTCACTCGCGGTCACCGGTGATCATTTCCCACCTCAAGTGCGCCGGAGTCGGTAACTGGGGACGCAGTCCGCAGTTGCTCGCGGCGTTGGAGGAAGCGGCGAAAACCCAGCACGTCGGTTGCGACTGCTACCCGTATGCGGCAAGTTCTTCGACGCTGGATCTGAAGCAAGTCACCGACGCGCATCGCATCACCATCACTTGGTCGACACCGCATCCGCAAGTCAGCGGCCGCGACCTGATCGACATCGCTGCCGAATGGAGCGTGCCGCTGCTCGACGCGGCAAAACGCCTACAACCGGCGGGCGCGGTGTACTACGGAATGGACGAGGCCGATGTGCGAAGAATCCTCGCCCATCCGTTGTCGATGGTCGGCTCTGACGGACTGCCGGAAGACCCGTTCCCGCATCCACGCCTGTGGGGCGCTTTCC
This sequence comes from Pseudomonas sp. HMWF006, assembly GCF_003061205.1. Classification (NCBI taxonomy): domain Bacteria; kingdom Pseudomonadati; phylum Pseudomonadota; class Gammaproteobacteria; order Pseudomonadales; family Pseudomonadaceae; genus Pseudomonas; species Pseudomonas sp. HMWF006. The sequence continues at coordinate 2,854 of NZ_QAIU01000212.1, read as the reverse complement.
CACGGGTACTCGGGCATTTCAGTCGCGACGTCGGGCTGTTTCCGCTGCACACCGCCGTGCACAAGATGACCGGTCTGTCGGCGGCGCGCTTTGGCTTGAAGGAAAGGGGCGAGATTCGCGAAGGACACTGGGCGGATCTGGTGTTGTTCGATCCGGTGACCGTGCGCGATGTGGCGGATTTCAATGACCCGCAACGAGCGGCGCAAGGGATTGACGGGGTGTGGGTCAACGGCGTGTTGAGCTACCAGGAGGGGCAGTCTTCAGGACGCCACGCAGGACGGTTCCTCGTCCGTGAAGATGACCTGCGCAAAGGTTTTGTATAACCGCAGTCGCAGGTTTGCGACGTGGTCTGGATTTTTGTGCAGTGATGGCACATTGGAATTAAAGATTCCCTCGACCAAGCCGAATCGCTGACATTCAGTGGATTTGGCGTCTGTCGCCCCAGGGAGTTTCATGTACCGCGTTTGTTTGCTCGTAGCCGTCACATTACTGGCCGGTTGTGTCAGTCCACAATCACGCCAGGTGACGGAAGCCGAGGCCTTGTTCAAGGATATCCTCGCACGTCCATTGGTCAGCGATTCGGTTATGCGCGAAGGCGATATCCTGACGTTCCAGATCAGTCAGTCCGGCAATGCGCAAGCGGCGGCAGGTGTGGTTTTTCAGATGGAAGCCTCCTGCGCGGCCGACCGTGCCAGCTTGCTGTATCTGGGCGGCGGCGCTCGGATGTATCCGGGGCTCAATGGTCAGCAGTACTCGATCGGTCGAGCGATGCCGGCCAACGTGCTCGGGATGTTGAAAAACAACCCTGACTTCATCAAGGCGTGTGCCAGCACGCCGGCTTCGGATTGGCGAGTGGTCAAAGGCCGCGGCGAGGAACAATGGGTATTGTTTGATCGCAACAGTCTCAAGAAGGACGGTTCCGAACTGAGATTCTGGGCGGCCTACGACAACCCCTTGATTGGATTCGATGTGCCCTACGACGCTCCCTATGCACAGAAGCGCGAGCGTTACGCAGTCGATTGTGGCAAGCAGACCTACCGTGTGGTGGCGGGTTACGATCTGGATGCCGACAACACTGTCACGGATGGACAGGACGCGATTGCATTGACCTCCAGTGCAATCAGCGGCAGCAACGACGACTACGAGCGGCTGTTCAAACTGGTCTGTGAAAAACCCGAATCAGCAGCGCAACTGCCCAAGTTCGTTGCCCGCGCAAAGAAAAGCGTTCCAGTGATTCTGCCAACGCTTACCCCGGCAGTGACATCAGCCATCAAACAACTGAACATGCCGGACGCCGTTAAACCGCTCAACTATGTGGAAATCACGGGCCAGTCGAATTACCAGGGCAAGACTATAGACATGCGCGAAGTGCGCCACTTCGAAATCGATAGCGCCTCGCAGCAACTGACTCTGCATTTATCAGGCGCCAATTATGAGAGCGATGCCGTTACCTTTCGCGGGCTGCTGGATCTGGCGAAATTGAGCCGTTTCAGCGTCTCAAAGGGGCCCTCGATGAAAGACACGTCCAGTGTCATCAACCTAAGCTTCAGCGGCGACTGGCAGCATATGCCGGTCAACGGACGCTTGGCCTACAAAGCGACGTTCAGCAGCACTAACTCGCTGCTCGGCAAAGTCGACGAGCGCCAGGAAAACACCAACTGCACCGTTGTTCGCGAACTGTCGGCGAGCCAACTCAATGCAACCTTGAGCGGCTCGGCTAAAGAGTTGAAGTGTAGTAAAGAAGGCGATGAGTACAATCGGGTCAACACCTACTACTACTTGTCGGATTATGCTTATTTCTTCTTTGCACGCACCGACAAGAACCGTTTTTTCTACAGCGATCTGGTACTCAAGACGCTGCGTTGATTCGGCCATTTGGCTCGTCGAGTACGGGCCTTTTCCATAGGTGAGAGCACTTCCATGAGCTTCGGCAAAACCACCCCGATCCTGCGGATCTTCGATGAAGCCAAGGCTGTCGAGTTTTACGTCGACTTCCTCGGCTTCAAGATCGACTGGCAGCATCGCTTTGAGGCGAATTTTCCGTTGTATCTGCAGGTGTCCCGTGGCGAATGCGTGCTGCACCTGACCGAGCATCACGGCGATGCAACACCGGGTTCGGCGCTGCGCATCGAGACCGATGAGCTGGAGGCGTTCCAACAGCAATTGGTGGCCAAGGACTACAAGTTCTCGCACCCACAGATTCAGGCGATGCCGTGGGGGAGTCAGGACATGACGATTGCTGATCCGTTTGGTAATCGGTTGGTGTTTACCAACGCGATCAGTGTTTGAGCTGAGAAGAGCCCCTCACCCTAACACTCCCAAAGGGAGAGGGGACTGGTTGTGGGATGCTTTCGAGTTACATCGACCTGAAAGATTTGCAGCGATCTTGGATTCCCAGCGGTATTTGCAGGTCGGCGTAAATCGTCAGCATCTCTCGGTCGGCCCCCTCTCCCTCGGGGAGAGGGCTGGGGTGAGGGCAAAAATCGCAAGCCAGACAAAAAAGCCCGCTGCCAAACCACCAAGGTCTGACAGCGGGCTTTTTCGTCACTCGGTCGGCACTAACTTATCCAGTACGCGATTAACCGCCAGCTCCGCCAACATCACCACTTGAGCGATACCTTGCAGGGTTTTGCGGTGCGTGCCTTCGACCAGCGCTGCGTGGTTATGCAGCATGACGGTGGCCGAGCCGAGGGTTTCACTGGCATCCACCAGCAGCGACTCGGTATCGGCATCGGGGTCGGTCATGTACAGCTTGTTGGGTTTGTAAGGCGCGGCCATGATCTCGGCGGTTGGCGTGCCGAGGTAGTGGTCGAGGGCGCGCTCGGCGGCTTCGTGGAGTTTCTTTGAGTCGGGG
>NZ_QAIU01000211.1:1708-18836 GCF_003061205.1 Pseudomonas sp. HMWF006 | reverse complement strand
CCGTCCACCATGTCTCCGAACATGTGTCCACCATGTCTCCGGTACATACACTCCCGGAGGGAGAGGGGACTGACCGAGGTGTTTAGTAGAGTTACGCCGACGTGAAAGTCCGAGTTGAACGCAAATTTTCACAGGCCCACCATCGGCTCCCTCTCCCTCGGGAGAGGGCTGGGCGGACGGCGTTCCGATGAGGGGCAAGAGCACCACAAACCCAAAGCCGAACACCCGCTTTTCACCACTCAATAGGCCGAGTGTCAGCTCGCCTGCTTTTGATCTTGACCTGTAAGGCGACATCGGAAGGCTGAGTGGAGGGATTGATCCGGGCGTGGGAGCGCAGCGACCGTACGACGCAGTCGTACACAGCGGAAGGAGGTACAGCGAAGCAAACCGGAGCCGCTGCGCCCGGATTGATCCCGTAGCGAAGGAACCCGAGCCTGCGAGGGCCGTTTCGGTTACCTTTTTGGCGTTTGAAAAAGGTGACCCGCCGTAAGGGCGGAACCGTAATCAGCAACACCCGCAAAAACGGATATTCACCCAGAACCCCAGGAGCCTGGTCGGCCCAAAGGCCGCCAAGAGTCCGCCAAGAGGCCAAAAAAAAGGGCAACCGAAGTTGCCCAAAATGCCTTGCGTGCTCATCAAACCCAGAAAGACCTACTTCTTGCGCTTATTCGCATCCTTCCAGATAAAAAATCCAAACCCTGCAAAAAACAGAACCATGAGCCCAACGGTCAGAACCCCGGCAAACACCACGTTATCGAAAAACATGACTGTGGCCTCCCGGCCCCTGCTTTGCTGCGATGGAGCTAAGTTAACCAATCACGCAGGCGCAGAAATTGACCAGGATCAAGTGCGGTCAACACAGAGGGCAAAGGCGGGAAAATAACTGACCTGCATCAAAGGATGCGGAGGGAGATCAACGCTTTTTCGGTTTCTTTTTTGGCTTTTTCTGGGTTTTTCCCAACGGCATGGCCTGCTCGAAGGCCTTGCGCACTTCATTCAGGCGTTTCTCGTTGAGGTCATGCACGCGCTTGGCGCGCTCGGTGCTGAGGTCAATCAGTTTATCGTCTTGGCTCATGGCGTTCGGCGCATCGCTTGAAGAAATCACAACTGCCGCATCGCCGGCAGGACTGCGCCAATCATGCCGCCTGACGCCAGCGCTGACCAGCCACCGCTCTAAGACATTTCATGTAAATGGACGGATTCAGATCTCGATATCGACCCACAAACCCTGACGCGGCTGGTCTTCCATCAGCGGCACCACCGGTACGGTGTTGTCGGCATTGAGTTCGGTGCCTGGCACCGCAAGGTGTTCTTCCGGATCTTCGTCGGCCTCGCGACGACGGCGATCACGCTCCTGCTGACGGCGCTGTTCTTCGCGCAACAGCAAGCCATCCTCTTCCGGATCGCGTTTTTGCAGATCAATCGTGCTTTCGTTGGAGCTTTCCTGCACCGGTACCACTGGCGGAATGTCCGGTCGCTGGCGGATCGGATCCTGCTGGGAAGTGATCGGCACGGCGCTCAGGGGGAGCATCGGTGGCAACATATAAAGGGTCTCCTGTCAGCAGGCTATCGGCTGTGGCAAAGGCGCCTTGAGCCACTCGTCGTAAATCTGTGACGCGCTTGGCACCTGCAGGAGCTGCCGAAGGCTGCGATCTGTTAATCGGACACCACAAAACTCAAGTGTTCCCAACGATTAAAAAATCGCCGTCCGCCACAGCGCCTACCCAGTAATCTTTGGCCCTTAAGCCCGCATTCCGTTAAGATAGCCCGCTTTTTCAAGGTGGGAGTCAGGCAGCATGGCGCAGCAGTATCAACCGGGGCAACGCTGGATCAGTGACAGCGAAGCAGAGCTTGGTTTAGGCACCGTTCTGGCACAGGACGGCCGCTTGTTGACCGTGCTTTACCCGGCCACTGGCGAAACCCGCCAGTACGCGCTACGGAATGCGCCCCTGACCCGCGTGCGGTTCTCGCCGGGTGACAGCATCACCCACTTCGAAGGCTGGAAGATGACCGTACAGCAAGTCGACGACGTCGACGGGCTGATGGTCTATCACGGTCTCAACGGGCAAAACGAAGCAGTTACCCTGCCGGAAACCCAGCTGTCGAACTTCATTCAGTTCCGTCTGGCCAGCGACCGTCTGTTCGCCGGGCAGATCGACCCGTTGGCGTGGTTCTCCCTGCGTTACAACACCCTCGAACACACCAGCCGCCAGTTGCAATCCTCGCTCTGGGGCCTGGGTGGCGTTCGTGCTCAGCCAATCGCGCACCAGTTGCACATTGCCCGTGAAGTCGCCGACCGTATCGCCCCGCGCGTTCTGCTGGCGGACGAAGTGGGCCTGGGTAAAACCATCGAAGCCGGTCTGGTGATCCATCGCCAACTGCTCTCGGGCCGCGCCAACCGTGTACTGATCCTGGTGCCGGAAAACCTCCAGCACCAATGGCTGGTGGAAATGCGCCGCCGCTTCAACCTGCAGGTCGCGCTGTTCGACGAAGAGCGCTTCATCGAAAGCGATGCCTCCAACCCGTTCGAAGACACGCAACTGGCGCTGGTGGCGCTGGAGTGGCTGGTCGAAGACGAGAAAGCCCAGGACGCGCTGTTCGCCGCCGGCTGGGACCTGCTGGTGGTCGACGAAGCCCACCACCTGGTCTGGCACGAAGACAAGGCCAGCCCGGAATACACCCTGGTCGAGCAACTGGCAGAAACCATACCGGGCGTGCTGCTGTTGACCGCTACCCCGGAACAGCTCGGTCAGGACAGCCACTTCGCTCGCCTGCGTCTGCTCGACCCGAACCGTTTCCATGACCTGGCCGCGTTCCGCGCCGAGAGCGACAACTATCGCCCAGTGGCCGAAGCCGTCCAGGAACTGCTCGACAAGGGCCGCCTGTCGCCAGAAGCGCACAAGACCATTCATGGTTTCCTCGGCAACGAGGGTGAAGCCCTGCTGACCGCCGTCAACGATGGCGACACCGAAGCCAGCGCCCGCCTCGTGCGCGAATTGCTCGACCGCCACGGCACCGGCCGCGTGCTGTTCCGTAACACCCGCGCCGCCGTGCAAGGGTTCCCGGAGCGCAAACTGCACCCGTACCCGCTGCCATGCCCGGATGAATACCTCGAACTGCCGCTGGGCGATCACGCCGAGCTGTACCCGGAAGTCAGCTTCCAGGCCCAGCCGGACGCCAGCGAAGAAGAACGCTGGTGGAAATTCGACCCGCGCGTCGAATGGCTGATTGATCAGCTGAAAATGCTCAAGCGCACCAAAGTGCTGGTGATCTGCGCCCACGCCGAAACCGCGATGGACCTGGAAGACGCCCTGCGCGTGCGCTCCGGCATCCCGGCCACGGTGTTCCATGAAGGCATGAACATCCTCGAGCGTGACCGCGCCGCCGCCTACTTCGCCGACGAAGAGTTTGGCGCGCAAGTGCTGATCTGTTCGGAAATCGGCAGTGAAGGCCGCAACTTCCAGTTCGCGCACCACCTGGTGCTGTTCGATCTGCCGTCGCACCCGGACCTGCTTGAGCAGCGGATCGGTCGTCTCGACCGGATCGGCCAGAAGCACATCATCGAACTGCACGTGCCGTACCTGGAAACCAGCCCGCAAGAGCGCCTGTTCCAGTGGTACAACGAGGCGCTGAACGCGTTCCTCAACACCTGCCCGACCGGCAACGCCTTGCAGCATCAGTTCGGCCCGCGCCTGCTGCCGCTGCTCGAAGAAGCCGACGACGGCGAGTGGCAAGCGCTGATCGACGAAGCACGCAGCGAGCGCGAGCGTCTGGAAGAAGAATTGCACACCGGTCGCGACCGCCTGCTGGAGCTGAATTCCGGTGGCGCTGGCGAAGGTGATGCGCTGGTCGAAGCGATCCTCGAGCAAGACGATCAGTTCGCCCTGCCGATCTACATGGAAACCCTGTTCGACGCCTTTGGCATCGACAGCGAAGACCATTCGGAAAACGCCCTGATCCTCAAGCCGAGCGAAAAGATGCTCGACGCCAGTTTCCCGCTGGGCGACGACGAAGGCGTGACCATCACCTACGACCGCAACCAGGCGCTGTCGCGTGAAGACATGCAGTTCATCACCTGGGAACACCCGATGGTGCAGGGCGGCATGGACCTGGTGCTGTCCGGCTCGATGGGCAACACCGCCGTCGCACTGATCAAGAACAAGGCGCTGAAACCGGGCACCGTATTGCTGGAACTGCTCTACGTCAGCGAAGTGGTTGCCCCGCGTTCGCTGCAACTGGGCCGCTATCTGCCACCAGCGGCCCTGCGCTGCCTGCTCGACGCCAACGGCAACGACTTGTCGCCACGGGTCTCGTTCGAAACCCTGAACGATCAGCTGGAAAGCGTGCCACGCGCCAGCGCCAACAAGTTCATCCAGGCCCAGCGCGATCAGCTGACGCCACGGATCAACGCCGGTGAAGACAAGATCGCCCCGCGTCACGCCGAGCGCGTGGCCGAGGCCCGCCGCCGCCTGGCGGCCGACACCGATGAAGAACTGGCGCGCCTGACCGCGTTGCAAGCGGTCAACCCGTCCGTGCGCGACAGCGAACTGGATGCGTTGCGCAAGCAGCGTGAACAGGGTCTGGCGATGCTCGATAAAGCGGCGTTGCGCCTGGAAGCGATCCGGGTGTTGGTGGCGGGTTAACCCCCTCCTCCTAGCTGAAAACAAGAAGGCCCGCAGCGATGCGGGCCTTTTTGTTTGCCTGTTATTTATCCGGTGATGCTGATGGCTTCATCGCTGGCAAGCCAGCTCCCACAGTGATCGGGTCGTTCACATAATTTGTAAACACCACAAAACCTGTGGGAGCTGGCTTGCCAGCGATAGCGGTCAGGCAGTCGCTGCTGCAACCTCTGGCTCCACCACCGCCACCAAACCCTCCTTCATCCGCTTCGCATCCCGCACAAAGCACCGCGCCGCCAGAAACAGAAACACCATGGTCAAGAACAGCGCCACCGGAATCAGGTACATCGCATCATGCAGGCCGACTGCCTTGAACGCTTCGGTCATCTGCTCCGCCCCCGCCGACAACATCGCGGTATGCGCAAAATGATCCGACAAACCGCCGACCACCACCGGCCCCAGACCACCGCCGAGCAGATACAACCCGGCAAAGAACAACGCCATCGCCGTCGCCCGCAAACGTGGCTCGACCACATCCTGAATCGCCGTGTAAACGCAGGTGTAGAAGTTGTAGGCAAACAGCCAACCGACACTGAACACCGCGACAAACACACCAATCTCGATCCGCCCGGCATGCAGCGCCCACGCCGTGCACAGGGTCGAGATGATCAGGCTGAACGCCGCAAACAGCAGCCGCCCGTTGGCCACGCGCTGGTGAATCTTGTCGGCAATCCAGCCGCCCAGCGTCAACCCCACTAACCCGGTGACGCCAACGATCATCCCGGTGGCCACCGCCGCTTCCTGCAACGGCATGAGGAAATAGCGCTGCAGCATCGGCACCAGAAACGAGTTGCAGGCGTACGTCGCGAAGTTGAAGCACAACCCGGCCATGACCAGCCAGAGAAAAGTCGGCACCGCCAGAATCCGGCGGATCGGCTTGTCGACTTTCTCCTGCGAGACTTGCACGGTTTCCGCCGCACCGCGCTTCGGCTCTTTAATGAAGAACATGAAAATCGCCAGGATCAGCCCCGGTACGGCGGCAATAAAGAACGGCGCGCGCCAACTGTCGAACGCCTTGACCATTGCGCCGATGGTGAAGAACGCCAAGAGCAATCCGAGCGGCAGACCGAGCATGAAAATGCCCATCGCCCGCGCCCGACGATGGGCCGGAAACAGGTCGCCGATCAGCGAGTTGGCCGCCGGCGCATAACTGGCCTCGCCAATGCCGATGCCCATGCGCACGATCAGAAAACTCCAGAAACTGCCGACCAGACCGTTGACCGCGGTCAGCGCGCTCCAGGTCGCCAGGCCCCAGCCCATCAGTTTGCTGCGCGAACCGGTGTCGGCCATGCGCCCCAGCGGCAGCCCGGCAATCGCGTAAACAATGGTGAATGCGGTACCGACAATGCCCAGTTGAAAGTCACTGAGGTGCCATTCCATGCGGATCGGTTCGATGATGATCGCCGGAATGGTGCGGTCGAAGAAATTGAACAGGTTGGCCAGGAACAGCAGGAACAGAATGCGCCAGGCATTCGCCGCTTGGGTCGAGTTCTGCATGGGTCCGTCTCTTTATTGTTATAGGGCTTCACTGCCACCGCATCCGAGCCCGGAACCTGCAATCTAGTCAGCGCGGACTGGCCTGTCTGTGATCATTCGTCTGCCTGATATCGGGCCATGGCACTGTAACGAAACGTAAGCCCTTGATAAGCCTGCAATCCCCCGAAAACCGGGGCTTTTGCGGCAAAATCCTGGCACAAAAAAATACTTTCGCGCCCCCCTTCCCAAGTTTGTGGCAAAGCCTAGAATGGCCGCCGGATCCGTCCGGATCTCCCGATCAATCCCTTTGATACCCTCGCCCATGTCTGAAGTCAGTCCGTGTCTGAATTGCGGTGCCTGCTGTTCCCATTTTCGCGTGTCTTTCTTTTGGGGTGAGTGCTCATCTTCAGGTGGCACGGTGCCTGATGAGCTGGTCACACAGATCAGCCCCAGTCGGGTGGCGATGAACGGCACCGACTGCAAATCGCCGCGCTGCACGGCGTTGGTCGGTGAAGTCGGCAGCGAGGTGAAGTGCTCGATTTATGAACTGCGCTCCAGCCCCTGCCGGGAATTCGAGTCGTCATGGGAAAATGGCGAGCAGAATGTCGATTGCGATAAGGCCCGCGCGCGTTTCGGCTTGCCGCCCCTGCAACCCGACTGGGCGCAAATCCCTTTCGAACAGATCGCTTAAGCTTTTAGCGCTAATCGCTATGACGCTAATGCCAAAATCATTAGCGCCAATGTGCCACTACCGCTTGCACCCCGAAATCGGCCTCTATACTCCTGACATTCAGCTGCGTTCAACGCTTACTCGGGACGACTTCAGAGACGGGGCATGCTATGGAGTGGCTTGGTTTGCAGTTTGTTACCGAGCTGCCGGAGAGCGGGCAGGTCATCCTCGATTGCACACATAATCCCCTGCTGGTGCTGGTGGCCTATCTGGTCGCCAGCGCCGCGAGTTTTGCCACCCTCGACATGGCCGAGCGCGTCGTCCATGCCGAAGATCCACGCTCGCAACGCCTTTGGCGCTGGATCGGCGCGACGTGCCTGGCCGGCGGCATCTGGGCCATGCACTTCATCGGCATGCTGGCGTTTCAGGCACCGATCGAAATCCATTACGACCTGCCGATTACCCTGTTTTCCCTGCTGATCGCCCTGCTCGCTTCGTGGCTGGCCATGTACACGTTGAGCGAAGCGCAGACCAGTCTGGTGCGGTATCTGAAAACCGCCATCGTCATCGGTCTGGGCATTGCCGGCATGCATTACGTCGGCATGGCGGCGATGAAATCCAACGCCACCGCCTACTACCAACCGACGCTGTTCGTGTTGTCGATCGCCATCGCCATCGGCGCCAGTTTCGCCGCATTGTGGGTCGCCGGTTACTTGCGTGAAGGCAGTGGCCTGTTCCATCAGATGCTCAGATACAGCGCGGCACTGCTCCTCGGCGCCGGCATTTTCAGCATGCATTTCACCGCCATGGCGGCGCTGAATCTGGTCTTGCCCGAAAGCGGCCAGCCGATACCGACAGCCCAAACCAACCATCTGCAGCTGGGCCTCACCGTCGCGCTGATTACCTTGCTGATCCTTGGCAGTGCGATCAGTGCGGCGCTGGCCGACAAGAAACTGCAGAACAAGGAAGAGGACCTGCGCCGGGTCAACGCCCTGCTCAGCCAGCTCGATCAGGCGCGCATGTCGCTGCAGCAAGCGGCCAACTACGATGCCCTGACCAACCTGATCAACCGTCGCGGTTTCAACCAAATCTTTGCCGAAAAGCTCTGCCAGAAGACCACTGAGGGCGGCATGCTCGCGGTGATGTTTCTCGACATCGACCACTTCAAACGGATCAACGACAGCCTCGGCCATGACGCCGGTGACGAACTGCTCAAGGTTATCGCCCAGCACATCAAAGGCTCGGTGCGCAGCCATGAAGACGTGGTCGCGCGTTTTGGCGGCGACGAGTTCTGCATCCTGATCGGCCTTCGTGATCGCGAAGAAGCCCGCAATATGGCCCAGCGCATCATGCTCAAGATGAAAGAGCCGATCGAACTGGCTGGACGCCGCATGGTGATGACCACCAGCATTGGCATCAGCCTGTTTCCGGAGGATGGCACCACCTGCGAGGAACTGCTCAAACACGCCGATCTGGCGTTGTATCAATCCAAGGGCGCCGGCCGCAACGGCCTGCATTTTTTCAGCTCCAACCTCAAGACCCGCGCCAGCTTCGAGCTGCAACTGGAAGAAGAACTGCGCCACGCCTTGCGCGAAGAAAACGGCCTGACGCTGTATTACCAACCGATCTTCGAACTCAAGACTGGCCGTGTCACCAAGCTCGAAGCGCTGATCCGCTGGCAGCATCCGCTGCACGGTTTGCTGACCCCGGATCGCTTTATCTCCATCGCTGAAAATAACGGCCTGATTGCCGAGCTGGATAATTGGGTGCTGCGCCGGGCCTGCAAGGACCTGGGTGAATTGTCGCGGCATGGCTGCGAAGAACTGAAAATTGCCTGGAACTGCTCACCACTCAACCTCACCCGGGAGGAACTGGCCAACGAAATCGAAAGCGCATTACGCAGCGCCGGGGTGGCGCCGGAACGGCTGGAACTGGAAGTCACCGAAAACGCCCTGATGGGCAACATTGCCAACACCCTGGTATTGCTGCGGCAGATCCGCGCGCTTGGCGTCTCACTGTCGATTGACGACTTCGGCACCGGCTACTCCTCGCTGGCCTACCTCAAGCGCCTGCCGCTCAACACGCTGAAGATCGACCGCTCGTTCATCCTCGACATTCCCACGGCGACCGCCGACATGGAGATCGTCCAGGCGATCATTGTCATGGCGCATACCCTGCATTTGCAGGTGGTGACCGAGGGTGTGGAAAGCCTGGAGCAGTACGAATTCCTTGAACGCTCGGGCTGCGATTTCATTCAGGGTTACCTGCTCAGCCGCCCGGTGCCGCTGGACGAATTACGTCCGGTGCTCGAGGAAATCAATCAACGCACGCCGCCCCACGCGGTCAATCCGCTGATTCTGGCGCGCGGTACATTTGCACCAGTGTCGCTGGATCCTGCGCCAAATAACCTTGCGCCCCATGCAGGCGCATCAGTTGTGCGGCCAATCCGCTGATTGGCGTCGCCGAACCCTGTTCGCGGGAGAATTTGACGGCGGTATCGAGATCCTTGAGCAGCGTGCGCACGTGCCATTTGATCGGTTCGAAACGGCTTTCCGCCATTTGCGGGGCGAGGATCTGCAGCGGTTTCGAATCGGCAAAACCGCCGGCCAGCGCTTCAGCGATCAGGCTCGCATCGACGCCCGCGTGTTCGGCGAGCGCCACCACTTCGGCAATCACCAGCGCGTTGCAGGCGACAATCATCTGGTTGCAGGCCTTGGTCACCTGCCCGGCACCGATGCCGCCCATGTGCGTAACGCGCTGACCGAGGTTGAGCAACACCGGGCGTACGCGCTGAAGATCGGCCGCAGCGCCACCGACCATGATCGCCAGGCTGCCCGCCTCGGCACCGACCACGCCGCCGGACACCGGTGAGTCCAGCCAGCTCATGCCGGTTTTCTCCATCAGCTCCGCCGCCATCTCGCGCGTGGCGGTCGGTTCAAGGCTGGAAAAGTCCACCAGCAACTGGCCTTTTTTCGCGCCTTCGGCGACACCCTCCGGGCCAAACACCACTGCGCGAACCACCGCCGTGTCCGCCAGACACAGCATCACCACGTCGGCGTGTTCGCACAGTTCAGCGGGGCTCGCTACCTGTCGCGCACCGGCTTCAACCAGTGGTGCGCACTTGTCCGGGTTGCGATTCCACACGGTCAGCGGGTAACCCGCCGCCAACAGACGCCGGCACATGGGCAGCCCCATCAGACCGATTCCGGCGAACCCCAACGAAGGTAGCGTTGACATCACTTTGCCTCTTTTCGATTAAAGATCGCCGAATAATGGCCGATTCATCAACGATCAGGAAAGGATTCCCCCCAGCGACAGTCAGGCCAGAAGCCTGACGCTCGGGCTCAATTCGCGCACAAAAGACGCGAGATCTTATTCCGTGAGGCCCGCTGACATCGGTCAGCGGGCCAAACCAGTCCAGGTATATGGCGCCCAATGACTTCTAAAAACAATCCTGCCACTGCGGTCTCCGATCTGACGTTGAGCCCCGCTGCCAACAGCCCGTCATCGTCAAAGCCAGCGGTCCCGTCGCGCCCGCTGTCGACCCAGCAATACCTGTACTTCACCGAAACCAACACCGACCGCATCCTCGACAACCTCGACGGCTTGCGCGACCTGGTGTTCCCGCGCCCACCGCACCTGGAAGGCGACAACGAACAGCACAACGACCAGGAATTCCCTTCGGTGTGCCTGATCGGCCTCGGTCGCTGCGGCTCGAACATTGCCCTCGACGTCGCGGAGCTGGTGTACAACGCGCGCAAGTTCTACCTCAACGAATTCAACAACGAAGACCGCGCGGCGGATCGGCGTCTGGCCGACAAGGGCTACAGCCCGGCCCAGTGGATCAAGCAGAACCTGCGGATCGGCCCGAACAAATCCACCAAACCGGTGTTCCTGGTAGAACCGTTGGTGATGCTCGGCGACCTCGACAAGGACATCGCCGGGCGCATCCGTTTTTCGCGCAAGGGCGAGAAAAGCGGCTTCCTGCGCGACTACAGCAAAATGAAAATCATGGACTTGTCCGAAGTCCACGCCGGTGGCGCCGGTAACGCGCCGATCCTCGGCCAGTACCTGGCGAAGATCATCCTCAACAAGGACACCCAGCGTTTCTCCAGCCCCGACTGGAAAATGATCCACTCGTACCTGATCGACAGCTGCGGCATCAAGGCCAACCAGTCGCGCCTGTATTTCTCGATTTTCAGCGCCGGCGGCGGTACCGGTTCGGGCATGGCTTCGGAGTTCGGCCTGGCGCAGCAGCACTCGTACATGAACAAGACGTTCGACACCAAGCCGATGGACGAGCACGACGGCAAGAGCGGCCATTCGTTTGTGTTCGAGCCGATCTTTACCAGTGGCATCTGCGTGCTGCCGAACATTTCCGACCACCGCAGTGAAATGTCCGAGGCGCTGCACATCAACGCCGGACGCCTGCTGTGCAAATACCTGTCGGAAGAATGGGATTTCTCCTACAACTTCGCCAACGAAGACAGCAGCGAAGCCAGCGTCATGGGCCGTATCCGTCCATGGAACGCGATGATGCTGATCTCCAACGACATCATGCGTTACGCCGAAGAAAGCGATGACGGCAACATCCAGAACATTGATGTCAATGCGATGGAGAAGCACGCCAATCAGTACATCTCGCAGCAGATCTTCAACATTCTGACGGCGCAGGCGGTGACCACCGACTACGACCAGAACTACTTCCGTCGTGCCGGCATCGACATCGGCGAAACCATTCGCCTCGACGCCAACGACCTGTTCATGAGCCTGGCCGGCCCGGTGGCGATCGCCTACGCCGAATCGGTAGTGCCGGAAACCCCGCCGCCGAGCAGCGACAAGTTCAAGGTGTTCGACAAAGAGCCGCAGCGCCTGAACATCGACGACCTGTTCTTCCGCTCGATCGACCTGCCGCATTTCAACAAGGTCACCCAGGCGATCGAGGGCATCAGCCTGCTGCCGATCGAGTCCAAGCGCTATCGTGCGTCGCTGGAGCAGTACAAGAATTCCGGCTACGACGCCGCCGCCCTGCACGACCTGCACTTCTTCAAGAACTGCTCGTCGGTGGTCTCGATTGTCTCGCTGCCCAAAGACTACAAACTGTCGTACATGGACCTGAACCGGTTGAAGACCCACCTCAACAGCCTGTTCCCCAACACCACGCTCAAGCGTTACGCGCTGGTGATCGGCGCCTCGGCCAACCTGTCGCTGACCACTCTGATCGCCAAGAGCCCGTGCCTGTCGGACGACTTCCTGACGTTGATCGTGGCGTTCATCAAGCGTTGCTTCGCGAAGAACCCGTACCGCTTCGACGAGACCCTCGACAACTCGATCCTCGACTTCATCATCCACGAGGATTTCGACGAAGACCGCATCGACGATCTGCTCAACGAGTTCGAAAACCCGGCGAAGATCCTCGACACCAACTGGTACGCGATCAAACCGATGTACGAGAAGAAGTACCGCGAGCTGATCAACGACAAGGACAAGTTTGTCTCGATCAATGACATTCGCCTGTCACGGGATTGCGTGAAGAAGTCGATCAAGTACCTGCGTGAGATCTACCGTCACCGGATCGGCAAGACCAAGGTTATTTCCCTCAATAACCATACGGGGAAGACTTACTCGGTCTGACCCAGAACCGAGTCGCCTCAATCGCTGGCAAGCCAGCTCCCACAGGATTTGTGGTGTTCACAATAGTTGTGTTCACTCGGACCCTGTGGGAGCTGGCTTGCCAGCGATGAGGCCATGACAACAGCGCAAAAACTCACGCCTCCCAACATCCAGAAACAATTAAGCAGCCGTTAGGCTGCTTACTAAACTGTTCCCGTTACGTTTACGTCACCGTGATGCCACCCCCGCTTGTGGCATTTCTCTACGGCAACCTGCCATCACGCTACTCCACTACACACTTTTCCCCGGCGGCAACGCGCACCACCGAGGTGCACACATTCAACTGCGCGCCCTTTCCTGGACCAGAATCCAAGGCCGAACCACCACCGCCCACATCTCGGGATCGCGCTCGAAAATATCCAGCGCCCGCGTTTCAGACAGCTTGCCGACCTTGTCTTCGGCCAGCCAGGCAGCCACTTTCTCGCCGTCGTCCGAGGCCACGGCCTCGGCGGCAGCGATCAAATCCAGGTCAGGGTCGACCCACAATAGGGCACCCTTGGCAAAGAACGGCTCCAGCTCTTTCCAGGTAATAGATGCGGTTTCACCAAGCAGCTTGGCATAGAGGGTGCTAGGTTCTTGATTCATGGGAACTGTCCGGAAAAGAAATCGGCGCGAATGATAACGTCGGTGGTCCGCCAGAAAAACCCGGTTGCAAAGGGCTGCACCGAACGAAAAGAGCAGGAACGCCAGGGAATGCTGCTGATTGAGCTATATGCCCACGATCGCCCCGCCGCAATTCTGTCTTTTTCATTCAAAAATGCGACACCCTCAAGTTTTGCCCCTCGGCGCCCGCTTCCCAGGCTAACAACCGGCGCTCTACACTGTACCGGTACAGTTGCCGGGGGCATTTCCGGAGGGTATCGCAAAGATATCTGACCCGGTTCTGCTGCTACGGCGCCAGGACTCTAAAAAAATACAACAGTAAGAGTGGAGCACTATGACTAAGGCTACTAAGCAGATTTCCAAACTGTTTGCCGCTATGGTTCTGGCCGGGGTTGCCAGCCATTCGTTCGCAGCTGACACCATCAAAATCGGTATCGCCGGTCCAAAGACCGGTCCAGTAGCCCAATACGGCGACATGCAGTTCAGTGGCGCGAAAATGGCCATCGAGCAGATCAACGCCAAGGGCGGCGTCGACGGCAAGAAACTCGAAGCCGTTGAATACGATGACGCCTGCGATCCGAAACAAGCCGTAGCGGTCGCGAACAAGGTCGTCAACGACGGCGTCAAGTTCGTGGTCGGTCACCTGTGCTCCAGCTCCACTCAACCGGCTTCGGACATCTACGAAGACGAAGGCGTGATCATGATCACCCCGGCTGCCACCAGCCCGGACATCACCGCCCGTGGTTACAAAATGGTCTTCCGTACTATCGGTCTGGACAGCGCCCAGGGCCCTGCCGCCGGTAACTACATTGCCGATCACGTGAAACCGAAAATCGTTGCCGTCCTGCACGACAAACAGCAATACGGTGAAGGCATCGCCACCGCCGTTAAAGCTACCCTCGAGAAGAAAGGCGTGAAAGTCGCCGTGTTCGAAGGCGTCAATGCCGGCGACAAGGACTTCTCCTCGATCATCGCCAAACTCAAGCAAGCCAACGTCGACTTCGTTTACTACGGCGGCTACCACCCGGAGCTGGGTCTGATCCTGCGTCAATCCCAGGAAAAAGGCCTGAAAGCCAAGTTCATGGGTCCGGAAGGCGTGGGTAACGACTCCATTTCGCAGATCGCCAAAGACGCTTCCGAAGGTCTGCTGGTAACCCTGCCGAAATCCTTCGACCAGGATCCGGCCAACGTCGCCCTGGCAGATGCATTCAAGGCGAAGAAAGAAGACCCGAGCGGCCCGTTCGTGTTCCCTTCCTACTCGGCGGTTGAAGTGATTGCCGGCGGTATCACCGCAGCCAAATCCGAAGACCCTGCCAAAGTGGCCGAAGCCATTCACGCCGGCACCTTCAAGACCCCGACCGGCGACCTGAGCTTCGACGCCAAGGGCGACCTGAAGGACTTCAAGTTTGTGGTTTACGAGTGGCACTTCGGCAAACCGAAAACTGAAGCTTCGCCTCAGTAAGGCGCGCCCTGACTGACTGCCAATAAAGCCCACGGCGTGCCGTGGGCTTTGTTTTACGAATGTATGGGCCGCGCTGGCGTGATCCGCCAGTCTCCCCACCTGAAAATCTCAAAACCGTCATCAGCGGTTCGCTGGCAAAACCCGGATTCGAAGTGGATACAGATCCACGGGGCCGGGCGGGAAAATGACTCCACCAGTGAAATGCGTATCAGGTTTTTAGGAGCGTTGTAATGCCTGACCTCTATCACTTCTTCCAGCAGCTGGTTAATGGTCTGACCATTGGCAGCACGTATGCCCTGATTGCCATCGGCTATACGATGGTTTACGGCATCATTGGAATGATCAACTTCGCCCACGGCGAGGTGTACATGATCGGCTCCTACGTGGCGTTCATCGCCATCGCCGGGCTGGCCATGATGGGAATCGACAACGTCCCGCTGTTGATGACCGCAGCTTTCATCGCGAGCATCGTCGTGACAAGTTCCTACGGTTACAGCATCGAACGGATCGCCTACCGCCCCCTGCGCGGCAGCAACCGTCTGATCCCGCTGATCTCGGCCATCGGTATGTCGATCTTCCTGCAGAACACGGTGCTGCTGGCGCAAGACTCCAAGGACAAATCCATCCCCAACCTGATCCCCGGCAACTTCTCCATCGGGCCAGGTGGCGCACATGAAGTGCTGATTTCCTACATGCAAATCGTGGTGTTCGTGGTGACCCTGGTCGCCATGCTCGGCCTGACGCTGTTCATCTCCCGTTCTCGCCTGGGTCGCGCCTGCCGCGCCTGCGCCGAAGACATCAAGATGGCCAACCTGCTGGGCATCAACACCAACAACATCATCGCCCTGACCTTCGTCATTGGTGCTGCGCTGGCGGCCATCGCGGCTGTGCTGCTGAGCATGCAATACGGTGTGATCAACCCGAACGCCGGCTTCCTCGTCGGCCTCAAAGCCTTTACCGCGGCAGTACTCGGCGGCATCGGCAGCATCCCCGGCGCCATGCTCGGCGGGTTGGTGCTTGGGGTGGCGGAAGCCTTTGGTGCCGATATCTTCGGCGACCAGTACAAGGACGTCGTGGCTTTCGGCTTGTTGGTTCTGGTGCTGTTGTTCCGTCCGACCGGCATTCTGGGCCGTCCGGAGGTTGAGAAAGTATGACTAGGAATCTTAAACAGGCACTGTTCAGTGCCTTGCTGGTGTGGGCCGTGGCCTACCCGGTACTCGGTCTGAAACTGACCATCGTCGGCATCAACCTCGAAGTGCATAACACCAGCCCGATGATTCTGGCGACCATCGCCATCTGCTCGGTGCTGATGTTCCTGCGGGTGCTGTTCAACCAGCAGATCAGCAAGGCGTGGAAATCCTCGCCAGGCTTGCCGCTGATCCCGGCCAAGGCGAGTAACTTCCTGACCCTGCCGACCACCCAACGCTACTTCATCATTGCGCTGATCATCGGTGCGCTGGTGTGGCCGTTCTTCGGTTCGCGTGGCGCGGTGGACATCGCCACGCTGATCCTGATCTACGTGATGCTCGGCCTCGGTCTGAACATCGTCGTGGGACTGGCCGGTCTGCTCGACCTCGGTTACGTCGGCTTCTACGCCGTCGGCGCCTACAGCTACGCGCTGCTGTCGCACTACTACGGCCTGAGCTTCTGGATCTGCCTGCCGATTGCCGGCCTGATGGCGGCGACGTTCGGCTTCCTGCTGGGCTTCCCGGTGTTGCGTCTGCGCGGTGACTATCTGGCGATCGTGACCCTCGGTTTCGGCGAGATCATCCGTCTGTTCCTGCGTAACCTGACCGATATCACGGGTGGCCCGAACGGCATCAGCAATATCGAGAAACCGACGTTCTTCGGCCTGACCTTTGAACGTAAGGCGGCGGAAGGTCTGCAGACGTTCCACGAGTACTTCGGCCTCGAATACAACTCGATCAACAAGGTGATTTTCCTCTACCTGGTTGCGTTGTTGCTGGCGCTGGCGGCGCTGTTCATCATCAACCGTCTGCTGCGCATGCCAATCGGCCGTGCGTGGGAAGCGCTGCGTGAAGATGAAATCGCTTGCCGTGCACTGGGTCTGAATCCAACCGTGATCAAGCTGTCGGCCTTCACCCTCGGTGCGAGCTTCGCCGGTTTCGCCGGCAGCTTCTTCGCCGCCCGTCAGGGTCTGGTAACCCCGGAATCGTTCACCTTCATCGAGTCGGCGATCATCCTCGCCATCGTCGTGCTGGGTGGCATGGGCTCACAACTGGGCGTGATTCTCGCGGCCGTGGTGATGATCCTGTTGCCGGAAATGATGCGTGAGTTCAGCGAGTACCGCATGTTGATGTTCGGTGCCCTGATGGTGTTGATGATGATCTGGCGTCCACAAGGTCTGCTGCCGATGCAACGCCCACACATGGAGTTGCGAAAATGAGCCGCGAGATTCTTAAAGTCGAAAACCTGAGCATGCGCTTCGGCGGCTTGCTGGCGGTCAATGGCGTGGCCCTGACCGTCAAGGAAAAACAGGTGGTTGCCTTGATCGGGCCGAACGGCGCGGGCAAGACCACCGTGTTCAACTGCCTGACCGGTTTC
>NZ_QAIU01000211.1:0-1697 GCF_003061205.1 Pseudomonas sp. HMWF006 | reverse complement strand
CCTGTTCAAGACCCCGGCGTTTCGCAAGAGCGAGCGCGAGGCGATGGAGTTTGCCGAGTACTGGCTGGAAAAGGTCAACCTCAAAGAGTTCGCCAACCGTACCGCCGGAACCCTGGCCTACGGTCAGCAACGGCGTCTGGAAATCGCTCGCTGCATGATGACCCGTCCGCGGATCCTCATGCTCGACGAACCGGCGGCCGGTCTGAACCCGAAGGAAACCGAAGATCTCAAGGCGCTGATCAGCGTGTTGCGGGAAGAGCACAACGTCACCGTGCTGCTGATCGAACACGACATGAAACTGGTCATGAGCATTTCCGACCACATCGTCGTGATCAACCAGGGCACGCCTCTGGCCGACGGTACGCCGGAACAGATCCGCGATAATCCTGAAGTGATCAAAGCCTACCTGGGGGAAGCGTAAATGCTGCAGTTCGAAAACGTTTCCACCTTCTACGGCAAGATCCAGGCCCTGCACAGCGTCAACGTCGAAGTCCGCCAGGGCGAGATCGTGACCCTGATCGGCGCCAACGGAGCCGGCAAGTCCACGCTGCTGATGACGCTCTGCGGTTCACCGCAGGCGCACAGCGGCAGCATCCGCTACATGGGTGAGGAGCTGGTCGGCCAGGATTCGTCGCAGATCATGCGCAAGAGCATCGCCGTGGTGCCGGAAGGTCGTCGGGTGTTCGCCCGTCTGACTGTTGAAGAAAACCTGTCCATGGGCGGCTTCTTCACCGACAAGGGCGACTATCAGGAGCAAATGGACAAGGTCCTCGGTCTGTTCCCGCGCCTGAAAGAACGCTTCAACCAGCGCGGCGGCACCATGTCCGGCGGCGAACAGCAGATGCTCGCCATCGGCCGGGCGCTGATGAGCAAGCCGAAACTGCTGCTGCTCGACGAGCCCTCGCTGGGCCTGGCGCCGATCATCATCCAGCAGATCTTCGACATCATCGAACAGCTGCGCAAGGACGGAGTGACGGTGTTCCTGGTCGAGCAGAACGCCAACCAGGCGCTGAAAATCGCCGACCGTGCCTATGTTCTGGAGAACGGCCGGGTGGTGATGCAAGGCACCGGTGAAGCGCTGCTGACCGACCCGAAAGTACGCGAGGCGTATCTGGGCGGTTGATGCTTTGCTCTGAACAAAGAAACGGCCTTCGGGCCGTTTTTTTGTGCCTGCTCGATCTTCAGATCCTCCAAAAATCCCTTGTAGGAGTTTTGCGTTTTTTCAAAAAGATTTTGAGTGAGCTGTAACGCCACGCCGCCTCGTTTCTCTAGAGGGACAAGCAAGCGCACTTTGCTTGCAAAACCCAAGTTCAAATCTGGAGAGACATCATGACTGCTACCACCCGCACCCTGTCCGCCACCGCCCTGGTTCTGGCCCTCGGTTCCGCTCTGAGCATCGCCACTGTCTCCACCGCCCAGGCGGCCGACGCCAACATGGAAAAATGCTTCGGCGTGGCCTTGAAAGGCAAAAACGATTGCGCCGCTGGTGCAGGCACCACCTGTGCCGGCACGTCGAAAATGGACTACCAGGCCAACGCCTGGAAACTGGTTCCGAAAGGCACCTGCGCCACCACCGAGAGCAAGACCTCGCCGACCGGCTTCGGTCAGATGGAAGCGTTCAAAGCCAAGTCCTGACCTGCGGCCTGCCTGAGTGACGATCATGTTCACCCTCGACGAACCTGTCCCACCCCGCACTC
>NZ_QAIU01000210.1:8129-10458 GCF_003061205.1 Pseudomonas sp. HMWF006 | reverse complement strand
ATCCAGCGCTTGCAGGTGCAGCCACGCCTCGCCCAGCCAGGCACTGAGCATCAGGTCCTTGCTGCGTTCCAGCAATAACGTCGTCGTGAGTTTCTCCACTTCCGGCCAATTCGCCCGCTTCAGCGTCGACTGCCAGACCCCGGTCGGCAAGCTCGCATCATCCTCGCGACGCAGATCACGCAACTGATCAAACTCGCGTTCATAACGCAAATCGACGCCACACGGCGCTTCGGCGCTGATCGGTGCGAGCAACTGATCAATCAAGTCCGGCAATTGGGTTAATGGCAGGCTCACAGGCCCTCCTTCTGCGTTTCAATGGCGGCCGTGGTGCCGGTGAACTGGAACGGTGAACGCGGTGCGCGGGTCGGCAGCGGCGCAATCGCCAGCGGCAGTTTCGAGCCCTGACTCATCAGCGACAGCCGCACGTACATCCGCGTGAATTCGCTGGTGACGCTGTCTGTCGAGGCCGTCACCGGCAGGCGCAAGGTCAATGGAAAATCGGTGTAATCCATGCTCGGCTGACGCTGCACAGAGAAGTGCGCACGCATCATGCGCAGCAACGACCACGGCCCGCCGTATTCCCAACCGGCTTCCAGATCGCGCACCACCAGGTTCGGTTGCAGCGGATCGTTGACTGGACGTTCCTTGCCGTTGCGCGCCCAACGCAGGGTCAGGCGAACAGGCTGGCCGACCATCCAGCGCAGGTTCGGTTGCTCGGCGGCGGGATAGTTGATCTGCTGACTGCCAGCGAGCAGACCCCAGGCAATCACCTGATCGGCGCCCTTTTCGTCCTCGCGATCGGTACGCCAGCGCACATCAAGTTCAACGCCGAGAATGCCACTCTTGTCGCGCACGAACAGCGGCGTCAGCCACGTGCTGGCCTGCTTCAAGCGGTTGAGGAAGTCTTCTGCCGCCTGGCGTTCGGGAGTCTGGCTCAGCACCAGCCCGGCCTGGGCCACCGGCAGGCGTTTGTCGATGATCTCGAGAAAATGCTGGACCCGCGCCGGGTCGGCATCCTGCGCCTGCACGCCGTTGGCGAAGGGGAAGCGATCGGCCAGGTACTGATTGAAGTAATTGGCCAGTTCATTCCACGCCGCCGCAGCCTGCTGTTGTTGCAGGTACTGGCAACGCTGCATGGCCGACTGCTGCAATTCCACCGCACGCATCGCCAGGGTCCCGCGGCCAGCAGCAAGGTTGGCGGTCTGCAGGACCTGCACGCAGGAGGCGGTGTCCATCTCGATGAAATCGCGGCTGACCAGTTGCTCGATCTGCGCCGGTGAACTCGCCGGGTTCGCCTCCTTGTACTTGAGCAATTCGTCATTGAGTGCGCTGAACTGGGTGACCCGCTCGTAATCCAGCGCCGACAGATTGCCCTGTTGGGCCATCAACCACTGCAATGCCGACGTGCGCCGTTCGGTGATGCCGAGCATGGTGTTGAACTGCTGCTTGAGGCTCAGCTTCAAGTCCTGCACATCGTTGGCGCCATAGAGTTGCAGGCCGAGGTTTTTCGAGCCGTCCCACTGGCTGATTTCGGTGCGCCCGCCAAACAGCGGTTGCGCGGTGATTTCATCCAGACCGCCAACGATTTGCGCCAGTGCCCGACGATTGAGAGCGCCTTGCAGCCGCGCAGCAAGATCGTTGCGATGCACTTCGACAAAGGCCTTTTGCAACGCCATCGCCTGCTCGGCCTGTACATTGAACACCGCATAAGGATGCATTTGATCGTCGTGATCCTTGAGGCTCAGCCACATCGCCTGCGCGGCAGCACTTTCGGCGGTTTGCAGCAAGGCTTCACGATAAGCCGGCGGAATGCGCGGCAGTTCTTCGGCGATGTAACTCTTGTAACTGGAGAAGTAGTTCAACGAGGTGTTGAGGTCATCGCCATCCACGGTCTGACCTCGCAGATTGGTGCTGTCCTGACTGGCGCGCAGAGCGACCGAAACGAAGTCACGTTTGAACAGCGCCTGCACCGCGTTGTCGAGTTTGACCACATGTTCCTGCAATGCCAGTTGCCCACTGCCCTGCTGGATCAGCAAGTTGCCGCGCGAGCCGACCTGGGCGATCCACTGATCGCGGAAACTCTGCTGCAACTTGCTCGCCTGGGCCTCCAGTTGCTGCTCGACGGCAGGGCCAAGCAAGATGCTTTTGTGCACCTTGTCGAGAAACTCTCGATAACCCGGCACCAGTTCCTGGCCTTTGCCGCGGCTCCAGGTGGAATTGGTCAGGGCGATCGCCGCTTGCAGGTTGTCGATCAGTGCCCGCAGGTCTTCCAGTTCGGTCAGGCTGTTGCCGCTGCCGGCCTCCAGTTGCTCCAGGTGCAGCTTGAGAT
>NZ_QAIU01000210.1:0-8119 GCF_003061205.1 Pseudomonas sp. HMWF006 | reverse complement strand
CGGTAAAGTGGCTGGTGATCAAGGGCCGCTCGACGCTCAGATCCAGCGCTTGCAAATCGCCGCCATCCCCCGCTGCCAGCAGGCGGTTGTAGTACGCCGCATGGGGCAAGGTCGCCGCGTTTAGATTGAGCGACAGCGCGCTGTTGCTCAGTTTCACCAGGTCATCCAGCGGCGCCCGTTGATTGTTCTGGACCTCACCGAACAATTGGTTCTGCAACTCGAGGCGCAGCGCGCGGTCGACCAGATCGCTCGCCTTCTGATAGTTCTGCCACTGCGCCGGATCTTCGCTTTCGAGGCTGCTGCGTCGGTCGGTGGCGCGGATCGCCTTGATCCTATCCAGTTCGTCGACCAGCCACTCGTGCAGAGGCACGAGTATGTGGCGTTGCGTTGACTTGAACACCTCTTGTTCGAGCTGAGTGTCGAGGGAGGAAAACCACGAGGTCGGAAACGCCAGCGACACATAGTGCCAGTGCGGCGCGCGCTCCAGCACCCGCCAGAAACTCTGCACGTTGCGCCGGGTTGGCTCGAGCCGATGTGCGTCATCGGTGACCGCCACGTAGCTCTTCTGCGCACCCTGCATCAGCCGCGCCAGCTCGTGGGCATCCTTGACCGACTGGTGCCAGACCCACAGCATCGCCACCGCCCAGATCACCCCGACCACCAGCGCCACCCCGGCGGTCAGCCGTTGCCAGCGCTGACGCAGGCGCAACAGGCGCGGCACCCCTTGCGCCAGGCCCCGTTCGCCGACCAGACGCTGACGCCACAACTGGCGCACGAACACGCTTTGCTGCAAGCCGCTGTCATCGGCGGAAAAACCGTCCCTGGCGTCCTCGCTCGCCTGACTCGCACTGAAGTACACCCCGCGAAAGCACGGCGCCTCACCCTGCGCATTACCCTGAAAAACCGGCTCCAGCACACTCTGCAAACCACGGCGCAGGGTTTCCAGACGCTCGGGCAACGCATACAGATCGGCGCTCAGATGCCCGGACAAGGTGCCGATTTCGATCACTGCTTCAGCCACGGCACGATGAATACGATCCAGCGCCTGATCGCTCCACTGCCCTTGCCACACAGCATCGCGCGCGTAGGGCGACGACCAGCCCAAGGTGCGTTCACGAGCCTCATCGGGCAAGGCATCAATCAGCTCCTGAAACCCCGGCAACTCTTCAAGTCCCGTAACGATCACGTACACCGGCACGCTCAAGCCAAAGCGTTGCAGCAGATCAATGAAGCGTCGGCGTGCGGCCAGACCGAGGCTCGCTGCCTGCTCCAGATTGCTCAGGTGGCTGACCGGCACGGTCCAGATCACGCCGTCCAGCGGCCGTTTGCTGCGCAGGCGCAGGATCAACCCGAGCAGCCGCCACCAGCCACCGCGTTGCAGATGCATGCCGTCGTCCGGCAAGAACAGCGCCTGCGGCACCACCAGCACCGCGCCCTCGGGGTCCGACCACCAACGACCGAACCACGCCGGTTTGTCGGTGGGTTGCAAATGCCATTCAGTGACCAGCTGCGTACCTTGAGTTTCATCGCCGAGCATCAGCAGCCACGGCATCTCATACCGGTCGCGACTGCCCTGCTCCTGTTCCATATGGCGTACGGCCGCATAGAAACTGCGGATCGCCGCACCACTCTGGGTGCGCAGCCACCACACCGCCACAGCGATGATCACCAGCAGCAACAGCAACCCGACGACCCACGCGACAATCGTCAGGGTGCTCATGAGTCTTGCTCCGGCGTGGCCACGGAATCGGGCATTTGCAGCACCGGTTCCAGCTCGGAGCGAATGTCACGCCAGAGCAACTGGCCGAACCCGGTCAACAGCAACACCATTGCCAGAATGCCCAGCGCCAGACGAAAGCCGTCCGGCAGCGCCGTGCGGACCGGCAACTGCAACGGCGCGGCCAGCGACGGTTGCACCAGTCGCTGACTGACATCGTCGTAAGTGGCGTCGTCCTGCCAGGCAAAGTTGAACAGCGCCAGCCGCCATTTCGCCAGCTGCGCCTGGCTGTGTTCGCCGCGCAGACGCCCGTGAAAGCCGAGAATCAGGCATTGCAAATACACGTTGGCGAGGTCGCGGGTGGTCGGTGGTTGTTCATCGAGCAGGGTTTGAATGGCCGCCGGCACTTGCTCGCCAGCCTGGCGACTGGAATACAGCCGCGACTCCAGTGGTTTGTCCTGCCACGCCGCTTGTCCCGGCCACGGGCTGAACAGCAGGGTTTCATCGACCAGTGCGACGAACGCGTACACCAGCGCCTTGACCTGCTCGGTCGCCGAGTCGCCGACCCGCGAATACGCCGTGCGCCACAGTCGCTGCGAAGCCTGGGTCGACAGCTCGACCACGGTCTCCACCAGCGCCGCTTCGTCCTCGCTGTCCTTGGGCAATTGTGCCCAATCCTGTTGCCATTGCTGCCACGTCTGGCGGAACGCGCTGCTCAACGGTGCGTCCTGCAACCCCAGGCTTGCGGCACTTCCTTGCGACATACGGCGTTCCTTGTGTGATCAGGCACTTTCACTGTTCTGGGCGACAAACAGCACCACCTGCCAGGGGCTGCTGGTCAGCTTCGCGGCAGGCGCGGCGATGGTCAGCGGCAGTTGTGCGTCGAACCAGGCGCCTTCGGCCGTGACCACAAACAGGCGCGTGTCATCGCCGACGCTGTAGGCCACTTGTTCGCTGCGACTCATCGCCTGATGGGGCAAACCGCTCATGCGCTGACGGCTGAGCAAGGCGATATGCGGCGCCGAAGCGATGATCGCGCCACGCAGCCAGTCGCCGGCAGCCTGCTCGCTGGCGCCGTTGGGCATGCGCAGGCCGATGACCAGACGCTGGCTCGGCTGCTCGTCGGGCAACTGGATCGAAAAGTGCTGTTCACTGCGTTCGAATGGCAGGCTGCGATAACCGGCACGGATCAGTTCCAGGGTGGTTTCCAGCCACTGCAACACGGCGTCGTAACCGCGCTGTAACTCAAGAAAATCCAGCGGCGCAAACGCCGGCACCCCGGCCAGCGGATCAAGCGCCGACCACGCGCCAGCCAGACCGAGCAAGTGCACGTAAAGACTTTGCGGGTGGGCGATGCGGCTGTTGAGTGCGCCTTCGACTTCCGGCAGACGCGCCCACAGTGCGGTCAACTGGCGACGGATTTCCAGGGCATCGTCCTGATTGCCGGCCTGTTGCGCCTGACGCAAGCGGCCACCAAGAAACAGGCACTTCTCCCGCGCCCGCGCGCAGAGTCCGGCGATGCGGCGGCCCAGTGGCGACTCCGGCAACAGCAGCGGCGTCGGTGCGGTGTAGGTCAGCGGCAGAAAACCACCACCCTCCTTGCGGATCTTCAACAGCGGCAGACAGATCGAATCCGCCTTGTTCAGTTGCGTGCACAGCCGTGGGTTGGGTCGCCAGACCGTGATCGACTCAGGGAATTCGCCGCTGGTGAGGTCCGGCAAGGCCTCGCCGACCACCGACTGCAAACGGCCCTTGAGCGGCAGCAATTGCCCGGCGCGCCACATCGGGCTGATCGCCAGATACACGGTGACGGTGGCATCGTCGGTGGCGTCGATCGCGGTGCTGACGTCCAGCTCCAGGGTCGGACCGATCCCGGCCTGCAAGTCCACCGGCAAACCGTCGGGCAGAGTGCCTTGCAGCGACACCACCCGCACCACGCCTGCGCTCAGCGCCGACGGGTCGAATTCCATATGGCTGACGCCCCAGAACCACGGGTTGCACGCCTGCGCCAGATGCGCCCCGAGCGCTTCGGCCCGCAGCCCTTGCAACTGAAAATGCTGCGGCAGCAATTGCATGCCTTCGTGCCAGCAAACCGCGTCAGGTAGCAGACTCATACGACTCCCTTCGACTACGCCGCGATCCGGCGGCAGCGGTGGTTTTTCAGTGCTCGGTGGGATTGACCAGCGTCATCTCGCGACTGTCGAATTTCAGCCACGCTTCGCTCTGGTCATCGAGGCGCAATCGGTGCGCTCCGGGTGTGTTATAGCTGGCGAAGACTAAAAGTCCAGCGGCCTTCTTGCCCCCCAGCGGGAAGGGTTGGCGGTCGATGAATTGCCCCGGCACCAGCTCCAGTCCCCACACACTCATCAACTGACGATAGTCGCGCTGGTACTGCTCGCGTCCGGCAAACCACTGGCTGGCGCTGATGCCCGAGAGTTGCTTGAGCAGATCCGGGTCGGCGACCGCAATGAAATCCACGGCAATCGGCGTGTCGTCATTGGCCTTCGGTGCGACGTCGAGGGTCAGGCTGTCGAGGTCCACCTTCGGCCCGAAGAAGGAACAGCCGGCCATGAGCGCAAACACCATCGCTACAAAAAAACGTCCGTACAAAATGAATTTTCCTTTTCCCGACCCTGTCCAAAAATGTTTTTGCTTGCATTTTTATAGACCTGTTCTAGCGTCTTGGGTAGTTCGGCCGCTACCGCCGAATGAGGAAGGTTTGTCAAAGGAACGACAGGTCATCTGCTCCCCTTTCTAACCTACGGTCCAGTAAGGGAAAGCGATGAACGGGCCTCCCGATGCATTGCGCCCGCCCAACGCATCGGAGTCCGCCGTCATGGCAGAAAGTACTCAGCACAAGCTCGACCGGGTGCGCCCGCCCCGGGTGCAAATCACCTACGACGTCGAAATCGGCAACGCCATCGAGAAAAAGGAATTGCCCCTGGTAGTCGGGATCCTCGCCGACCTCTCGGGTAAACCGCTTGAGCCATTGGCAAAACTGAATGAACGGCGTTTTACCGAAATCGACCGCGACAACTTCAACGAAGTGCTCGCCTCGATCGGCCCGCGCGCCACGCTGCAAGTCAACAACACCCTGAGCGGCGACGACAGCAAGCTCAACATCGAACTCAACTTCAAGCACATCGACGACTTCGATCCGGTCAAGGTGGTCGAGCAAGTCACGCCGCTGCGGCGCCTGTTCGAGGCCCGCCAGCGTCTGCGCGATCTGCTGACCAAACTCGACGGCAACGATGATCTGGACAAGCTGTTGCGCGACGTGATCGCCAACACCGAAGGCCTGCAAGAGATCAAGTCGGCCCGCCCGGACACCGCTACCCCGGCAGCTGATGCCGAGGCGCCGGCCGAACCGCAAGCCTGATCATCCACTTAACCGAGGGAGCATCCGTCATGCCCGCCGCCGCCCAGAATCAAGCCAGCGACAATGCTGCAGCCGAGACTTTATCCCTGCTCGACCGGATCATCGCCGAAGGCCGCATGGCCCACGATGACAGTCAGCAGGATTACGCCCGCGACATGCTCGCGGAATTCGCCACCCAGGTGCTCGACGAAGGCATGGCCATCGACAAGGACACCGTGGCGATGATCAACGACCGCATCAGCCAGATCGACGAACTGATCAGCGCTCAGCTCAACGAGGTGCTACACCACCCCGACCTGCAAAAACTCGAAGCCTCGTGGCGCGGTTTGCACATGTTGGTGCAGAACACCGAAACCAGCACCCGCCTCAAGTTGCGCCTGCTGAACGTCACGCAGAAAGAGCTGCAGAACGATCTGGAGAAAGCCGTCGAATTCGACCAGAGCGCGCTGTTCAAGAAGATCTACGAAGAGGAATACGGCACCTTCGGCGGGCATCCGTTCAGCCTGCTGGTGGGTGACTACACCTTTGGTCGTCACCCGCAGGACATCGGCCTGCTGGAGAAACTGTCGAACGTCGCCGCCGCCGCGCACGCACCGTTCATTGCCGCCGCCAGTCCTCGGCTGTTCGACATGAACAGCTTCACCGAACTGGCGGTGCCGCGCGATCTGTCGAAAGTTTTCGAGAGTCAGGAACTGATCAAGTGGCGCTCGTTCCGCGAGAGCGAAGACTCGCGTTATGTGTCGCTGGTGCTGCCGCACTTCCTCCTGCGCCTGCCCTATGGCCCGGACACTTCACCGGTGGAAGGCATCAATTACGTCGAAGACGTCAACGGCACCGACCACAGCAAATACCTGTGGGGCAATGCCGCGTGGGCACTGTCGCAACGCATCACCGAAGCGTTTGCCAAGTATGGCTGGTGCGCGGCGATTCGCGGCGCTGAAGGCGGTGGTGCGGTGGAAGGCCTGCCGGCGCACACCTTCCGGACCAGCTCCGGCGACCTGTCGCTGAAATGCCCGACCGAAGTGGCCATTACCGACCGCCGCGAGAAGGAACTCAACGACCTCGGTTTCATCGCCCTGTGCCACAAGAAAAACAGCGACATCGCGGTGTTCTTCGGCGGCCAGACCACCAACAAATCCAAGGTCTACAACACCAACGAGGCCAATGCCAACGCGCGGATCTCGGCGATGTTGCCGTACGTGCTCGCAGCCTCGCGCTTCGCCCATTACCTGAAGGTGATCATGCGCGACAAGGTCGGCAGTTTCATGACCCGCGACAACGTGCAGACCTACCTCAATAACTGGATCGCCGACTACGTGCTGATCAACGACAACGCGCCGCAGGAAATCAAGGCGCAGTACCCGTTGCGCGAAGCGCGGGTGGATGTCACCGAGGTGGCCGGCAAGCCGGGGGCCTACCGCGCGACGGTGTTCCTGCGGCCGCACTTTCAGCTGGAGGAACTGACGGCGTCGATTCGCCTGGTGGCGACCTTGCCGCCACCGGTTGCTGCCTGACCTGCTGCCCCCGCCGCCCGTGCGGCGGGGGCCTGCCCTATATCTAGCGTGATACCTTTCAGGAGTTTCAAGCGATGGATGCAATCATTCTCGACCTCGGTGGCGACATCAAAGGCGACAGCCTGCTCGAGGGTTACAAGGACAAGATCGAAGTCATGTCCTACAGCCACAACGTGGCCATGCAGGTCACCAATGACGTCAGCAACTCGGAGCGCACGTCGGGCCGGCCACACATTGGTGAATTCACCCTGACCAAATTCGTCGACAGCTCCACGCCGTCGCTCAACGAATACTGCTGCGCGGGCAAACCGATTCCCGAAGCGAAGATCACCATCGGCCGCAATGCCGCCGAGGGCAGCGGGCAGTTGATGCCATTCATCATCTACACCCTGACCAATGTCGTGCTGTCCAACGTCAGTGTCAGCGGTGGCACCGGTGGCAAACCGGTGGAAACCCTGTCGCTGAACTTCACCAAGATCAAATGGGAACTCACCGCGCAGAAAGACGACGGCACCAAGGAAGGCACCGCCGGTACGGTCTGGGATCTGGCGGCCAACAAGGCCAGCAAGTAACCGGTCGCCCTGGCCATGGCTGGCACCGGGATCCGCGCGCCGCTGTTCGAACGCCTCGCGTCCAGCGAGGCCGAGGGCGCACGGGAGTTTGATCGGCAGGCGTTGCTCGACTCGGTGCATGCCGAGCTCGGGCGCCTGTTCAACACCCGTCGCGGCTCACGCCCACTGACCCGGCCGCCCAGCGTGATCGACTACGGCATCGCCGACTGGAGCGCCTTGCAACAACAGCGCAGCGATGACCGTCGGCAACTGGCGCGGGACATCCGCGAAGCCATCACCCATTTCGAACCGCGCCTGAAACTCGGCGAGGTGCAGGTCAATCCGGTGCCCGAACACCCGCAACAATTGAGCATTCGCCTGCTCGGCGAGTTGCGCAGTGGCCAGCAACACTGGCCGGTGGCATTTGTCATCGAGCCCGGCGGCCAGGGCCTGGAGGTGCGCCATGAGCGACTCGATTGACGCGCAACTGCTCGATTACTACCAACGCGAACTGACCTGGCTGCGACACGCCGGCAGCCAGTTTGCCGAACGCTATCCGAAAGTCGCGCGGCGCCTGGAGTTGTCACCCGGTGAATGCCCCGACCCGCATGTCGAACGCTTGCTGGAAGGCTTTGCCCTGCTTGCAGCCCGTCTGCAACGACGCCTGGATGACGATTACGCCGAATTCAGCGACGCGCTGCTCGAACAGCTTTATCCCTTGGCCATGCGCCCGCTGCCCTCCTGCGCCATCGTCCAGTTCGAGCCGGACCCGAGCAAAGGCAACCTCGACGAGGGCTATCCCCTGCCCCGCGACACGCCATTATTCGTCACCACCGACAAGGGCCAGAGCATTCACTTTCGCAGCACGGCTGCCGTGCACTTGTGGCCTGTCGAAGTGACTGAAGCCTTGATCCTCGGCAGTGACGAAGCCCAGGCGCTGACGGGTGTTGCACAGTCG
>NZ_QAIU01000209.1:0-3724 GCF_003061205.1 Pseudomonas sp. HMWF006 | reverse complement strand
GCTGGTGCTGCTGGATTTCGTCGCGGCGTTCGGCAATCTGTTGCCCTCGCGCCGGGACGTGGCGAAACCCGAGCTGCTGCGTTTGTTGCCGTGTATGGCGGTGGGTTGCACGTTGGGAGTGATTTTCCTGCTCAATCTCAAATCCGATGTGCTGTTGCTGTTGATGGGGCTGTTTATCAGCGCCTATGCCGTTTACAGCCTGTGGGTGAATGTGCGGCCGACGCAATTGTCGGCGGCGTGGGCCGTGCCGATGGGCACGGTGGGCGGGTTGTTCGGGGCGTTATTCGGCAGTGGCGGCTTCTTGTATGCGATCTATCTCAACAGTCGCCTGCCGAAAGAGGCGGCCCGGGCCACGCAAAGTGCGTTGATCAGTTGCAGCACGGTGGTGCGTTTGAGCCTGTTCGCCATCGCCGGTGTGTATGCCGAGCTACCCTTGTTGATGCTGGCGCTGTGTCTGTTGCCGGCCATGGCATTGGGGCTGTGGATCGGGCGGCGGTTGACCATGCGTTTGTCGCGCGAGGCGTTTGTGCGGCTGGTGACGTGGCTGGTGCTGGCCAGCGGGATTGCGTTGATCGGACGCTATCTCGGCACTTGACCGGATTTTGTCAGGGATTAAGCTGCCGGCCGCGCTGACGCCTTCGCGAGCTTGCCCGCGAAGGCAGCGGAGTGAGCACCGCAGAATTTCCATTTGACGTCGCAGGCTGCACCCATGAATTCGCAAAGCATCATCGTCCCGAAAATCTCCACCCTGCCGGTCCACGAACCCCGGGCACGGGCGATCGTGCGTTGGCTGGTGCGCAAGAACATCGTCAAGGAAGAGCTCACGACCTGCGGACGCACCGGCAATCGCATGGGGTACGCCTTGGCTGACGGTGCGCGGGCGGTGGTGCTGCATCCCGAGGCGCTGCCGTTTGGCGAGCCGGTCAACGGGCTGGAGATCATCACCAAACGCTGCATCTATACACCGGCCAAGGGGTTTCTCGAAGAAGCCGGTTGCGCCGAGTGTCGCCGCGAGGTTGGCGAAGCGTTGTTCGAAAGCCTGGAAGACTGGATGCCTGGGCGCACCGACAACTTCACCTGCCCGGAATGCGGGCATGAAGACGACATCAACGGCTTTCTGTATTTGCAGGAGTGCGCGTTCTCCAACCTTGGCTTCATCTTCAACAACTGGCTGGAGGCCGGGTTCAAGCAGAGCTTTATCGACGAATTCGCCGATTGGCTCGATCAACCTGTCTCTTGGGTCAAGGTGGAGCTGTAGCGGCGGGGATCTCCGTATATCAGCAACATTGATATTAGGCTGAGTTTTACATTGAACAGCAGGGGGTGGATGACTATAATGGCGCGCTTCCATTTTCCCGCTCGGGAGCCCCCGCGATGCTGCGTATCAGCCAAGAAGCTCTGACATTCGACGACATTCTCCTAGTGCCCGGTTATTCCGAGGTGCTTCCTAACGAAGTCAGTCTCAAGACCCGCCTTACCCGTGGCATCGAGCTGAACATTCCTCTGGTTTCTGCCGCCATGGACACCGTTACTGAAGCCCGTCTGGCAATCGCCATGGCTCAGGAAGGTGGCATCGGCATTATCCACAAGAACATGACCATCGAGCAGCAAGCTGCCGAAGTGCGTAAGGTCAAGAAGTTCGAAGCCGGCGTCGTCAAGGATCCGATCACCATCGAGGCGGATGCCACGGTGCGTGACTTGTTCGACTTGACCCGCATGCACAACATTTCCGGCGTTCCGGTGCTGCACGATGGCGACCTGGTCGGCATCGTCACTTCCCGTGACGTACGCTTCGAAACCCGTCTGGATGCCACCGTGCGCGAAGTGATGACGCCTAAAGAGCGTCTGGTCACTGTGCGCGAAGGCGCCGACAAGAACGAAGTCCGCGAGCTGTTGCACAAGCACCGCCTGGAAAAAGTCCTGATCGTCGACGACAAGTTTGCCCTCAAAGGCATGATGACCGTCAAAGACATCGAAAAAGCCAAAGCCTACCCGCTCGCCAGCAAGGACGATCAAGGTCGTCTGCGCGTTGGCGCTGCCGTCGGTACCGGTAAAGACACCGGTGACCGCGTTGCCGCGCTGGTCAATGCCGGTGTGGACGTCGTGGTGGTCGACACCGCGCACGGTCACTCCAAAGGTGTGATCGACCGCGTTCGCTGGGTCAAGGAAAACTTCCCTGAAGTGCAGGTGATCGGCGGCAACATCGCCACCGGCGCTGCCGCCAAGGCCCTGGCCGAAGCTGGCGCCGATGCGGTCAAGGTCGGTATCGGCCCAGGCTCGATCTGCACCACGCGTATCGTCGCCGGTGTTGGCGTGCCGCAAATCAGTGCCATCGCCAACGTCGCCGCTGCCCTCGAAGGCACTGGTGTTCCGTTGATCGCCGACGGTGGCATCCGTTTCTCCGGTGACCTGTCCAAGGCCATCGTGGCGGGTGCGTCCTGCGTGATGATGGGCTCGATGTTCGCCGGTACCGAAGAAGCGCCGGGCGAGATCGAACTGTTCCAGGGCCGTTCGTACAAGGCTTACCGCGGTATGGGTTCGCTGGGCGCCATGTCCCAGGCGCAAGGCTCGTCCGACCGTTACTTCCAGGACTCCTCGGCAGGCGCCGAGAAGCTGGTGCCGGAAGGTATCGAAGGCCGTGTGCCGTATAAAGGCACCCTGACGGCGATCATTCACCAGTTGATGGGCGGTCTGCGTTCCTCGATGGGTTACACCGGCAGTGCCGACATCGAAGAAATGCGCACCAAGCCCGAGTTCGTGCGGATCACCGGTGCCGGTATGGCCGAATCCCACGTTCACGACGTGCAGATCACCAAAGAAGCGCCAAACTACCGAGTCGGCTAACGCCGACAGCTATAAGCCACAAGCTATAAGCTGCAAGCGGTACTGCATTCATGCAGCTACCGCGCAGCTTCCGATAACTTGCAGCTTGCAGCTTGAAGCTTGCAACTGCTTTTCAGAGCTCTACCATGGCCCTCGATATTCACGCTCACCGCATCCTGATCCTCGACTTCGGTTCGCAATACACCCAACTGATCGCCCGCCGCGTGCGTGAGATCGGTGTGTACTGCGAACTGCACCCGTTCGACATGGACGAAGATGCGATCCGCGAATTCGCTCCTAAAGGCGTCATCCTCGCCGGCGGCCCCGAGTCCGTGCACGAAGCCAACAGCCCGCGCTGCCCGCAGGCCGTGTTTGACCTGGGCGTACCGGTCTTCGGTATCTGCTACGGCATGCAGACCATGGCCGAGCAACTGGGCGGCAAGGTGGAAGGTTCCGAACTGCGTGAGTTCGGCTACGCCCGCGTTGACGTGGTCGGCAAGAGCCGCCTGCTCGACGGCATCGAAGATCACATCGACGCCGACGGCCTGTTCGGTCTCGACGTGTGGATGAGCCACGGTGACAAGGTCACCAAAATGCCGGCAGACTTCCACATCCTCGCCAGCACCCCGAGCTGCCCGATCGCCGGCATGTTCAACGACGAACGCGCTTACTACGGCGTGCAGTTCCACCCGGAAGTGACCCACACCAAGCAGGGCGGTCGCATCCTGTCGCGCTTCGTGCTGGACATCTGTGGCTGTGAAGCCCTGTGGACCCCGTCGAAGATCGCTGAAGACGCCATCGCCAACATCCGCGCACAAGTCGGCACCGACAACGTGCTGCTGGGCCTGTCCGGCGGTGTTGACTCCTCGGTGGTTGCCGCACTGCTGCACAAGGCCATCGG
>NZ_QAIU01000208.1:0-2182 GCF_003061205.1 Pseudomonas sp. HMWF006 | reverse complement strand
GAAAACGCCAGAGATCGGCTCCCTCTCGCACCGGGAGAGGGGACTGACCGGAGTGTTTTCGAGAAGTACACCGACTTGCGATACCGCGTCGAACTCCGGTTTTGAAAACGCCAGAGATCGGCGCCCTCTCCCACCGGGAGAGGGGACTGATCGGAGTGTTTTCGAGAAATACACCGACTTGCAATACCGCGTCGAACTCCGGTTTTGAAAACGCCAGAGATTGGCGCCCTCTCGCATCGGGAGAGGGGACTGACCGGAGTGTTTTCGAGAAATACACCGACTTGCAATGCCGCGTCGAACTCCGGTTTTGAAAACGCCAGAGATCGGCCCCCTCTCCCACCAGGAGAGGGCACTGACCGGAGTGTTTTCGAGAAATACACCGACTTGCGATACCGCGTCGAACTCCGGTTTTGAGAGCGCCAGAGGTCGGCTCCCTCTCCCTCCGGGAGAGGGCTGGGGTGAGGGTCGCTTCTACCGCTACAATGCAGCTCCCAAGGAGCCCGCATGTCCAACCTGATTGCCGACTGGCGCGACCGCCCGACTCACCGCAAGGTCTGGGCGCTTGCCGCGCCGATGATTCTTTCCAATATTTCCGTGCCACTGGTGGCGCTGGTCGACAGCACTGTCATCGGACACTTGCCCCATGCCCATCAATTGGGGGCGGTGGCGGTCGGCGCCAGCCTGTACACCTTTCTGGCCTGGGCCATGGGGTTTCTGCGCATGGGCACCACCGGGTTTGCCGCACAGGCTGCCGGGCGCAGCGATGGCGCGGCGTTGCGGCAGATTCTGTTGCAGGGCTTGTTGCTGGCGATGGGCCTGGCGCTGGTGCTCGGCACCCTCGGCGTGCCATTGAGCGAGGTCGCGTTGCACTTCATGCAGCCGTCGGCCGAACTCGATCAACTGACCCGCGACTTCTTTCACACCCGGTTGTTCGGCCTGCCGGCCGCGCTGGCCAGTTATGCGCTGGTCGGCTGGTTCCTCGGCACCCAGAACGCCCGGGCACCACTGGCGATTCTGCTGAGCACCAACCTGATCAACATCGCCCTCAACCTGTGGTTCGTCATTGGCCTGGAATGGGGCGTGGTCGGTTCGGCCCGGGCTTCGGTGATCGCCGAATGGAGCGGCGCCCTGCTCGGCCTGTGGTTGACCCGTGGCGCCTTGCGCGCCTATCCCGGGCACATCGCTTGGGCCGCGTTGAAGCTGTGGCACAGCTGGCGCCCGCTGCTGGCGGTCAATCGCGACATTTTCATCCGCAGCCTGGCCCTGCAATCGGTGTTTTTCATGATCACCGTACAAGGCGCGCGGCTGGGCGATGCGACCGTCGCCGCCAATGCGCTGCTGCTCAACGGCCTGCTGCTGACCGCCCATGCGCTAGATGGTCTGGCCCATGCGGTCGAAGCCTTGTGCGGCCATGCCATCGGTGCTCGTGATCGCCTCGCGCTGCGCCGTTCGCTGGTGGTGGCCGGTGGCTGGTCACTGATCGCCAGCCTGGGGTTTGCCGCATTGTTTCTGTTGGCCGGGCACTTGTTCATCGAAATGCAGACCAACATCCAGAACGTACGCGACACGGCGTTCATCTACCTGCCGTATCTCGCCGTGCTGCCGTTGATTGCGGTCTGGAGCTACCTGCTCGACGGCCTGTTCATCGGCGCCACCCGCGCGCGGGAAATGCGCAACGGCATGCTGCTGACCATCGCCCTGCTGTTGCCGTTTGCCTGGGCGTTGCAAGGGCTGGGCAATCACGGGCTGTGGATCTCTTTCCTGCTGTTCATGGTCCTGCGCAGCCTGACCCTCGGTAGCATCGCCCTGTGGCTGCGACGTCACGACGGCTGGTTCAGCGGCGGAGTTCACTGAACCGGCGTGTGCTTGACGAATGACACCACCTGGTCGAGCACCGGCGCCAGACGCCGAAGCGGTCGTGACAGGGTTGCCACCAGCGTCACATGACTGGGCCGCGAGTAGTACAGGTCCTGAACCGGCACGCCCGCCTCGCGCAGTTTGCGTGCCAGGCCTGCGGTGTTGCGCGTCGGGTTGACCAGAGTGTCCCGGGTCGCGGCGATCAGCAGCGCCGGGGGTTCGCCCTGCCTGACATGGTTGATCGGTTGCGATTGCGGCGGTGAGTCCGGCCAGAAAAACACCGGGCGCACGTCGGCATTCTTGATCGGCAGAAAATCATAAGGGC
>NZ_QAIU01000207.1:0-7030 GCF_003061205.1 Pseudomonas sp. HMWF006 | reverse complement strand
GGTGCCGCTGCCGGGATTGACCGCCAGTGTTGCACCGTTCAGGTCGGCGGCACGGCCAACCTGAACGGTGCAACACTGGCGGTCAATCCCGGCAGCGGCACCTGGCCGTGGCAGAATCATTACACCGTGCTGCAAGCGGCGCAGGTCAACGGCCGTTTCGGCCAGGTCACCAGCGACTATGCGTTCCTGACGCCGACCCTCGCCTACACGCCGACGCAGGTCGATCTGACGTACACCCGCAACGACGTGGCATTCAGCGAATTCGCCGCCACCGGCA
Organism: Pseudomonas sp. HMWF006; assembly: GCF_003061205.1. Taxonomy (NCBI): domain Bacteria; kingdom Pseudomonadati; phylum Pseudomonadota; class Gammaproteobacteria; order Pseudomonadales; family Pseudomonadaceae; genus Pseudomonas; species Pseudomonas sp. HMWF006. The sequence continues at coordinate 6,753 of NZ_QAIU01000207.1, read as the reverse complement.
ACGGCCGCAACGCCGCCAACAGCCTGGCCTCGCTGGGCACGCAAACGGCGCTGTACAACGCCTTGCTCAACACCACGCAAAGCACCGCCAGCGCGGCCGTCGAGCAACTGGCCGGCGCCAGCAACGCCAACCTGACCAGCGCCACACTTGGCGCCAGCAGTCAGGTCGGCAACAGCATGCTCTCGGCACTGCAGCAGATGGGCGGCAGCCCGGGACTGCTGGTCGGCCTCGATCAACGCGACACGCCGGTGCTGGCGGCCAACGGCGTGCCGTCCGAGGCGCGCAACCTGAATGACCCGAACGCTCGCGGCCGACTCTGGCTGCAAGGCATCGGTGGCTACGGCAAGCTTGACGGCGAACAGGGCAGCAGTGGTCTCGAACAACGCACCAAGGGCAGCGTGCTCGGCGCCGACTGGTCGCTGAATCCGGCGTGGCGCCTGGGTGTACTGGGCGGTTATTCGAAAACCGATCTGGACGCGACCGGCGTCGACGGCAACGTCGAGAGCTGGCACGCCGGTGTATATGCATTGCATCAAAATGGCCCGATGTCGCTGCGTCTGGGGGCGGCCTACAGCGGCCATCAGGGCGAAAGCAAACGCACCATCGCCTTCAACGGTTTCAGCGACCGGCCCAAAGGCGACTACGACGCCGACAGCCAGCAAGCCTTCGCCGAACTCGGTTACGCCATGGGCAGCGGTCGCCTCAGCGCCGAACCGTATGCCAGCCTCGGCTACCAGCGCTACCACCGCGACAGCTACAAGGAAAAGGGCGGCGCCGCCGCGCTGCAGGTCGACAGCCAGAGCCAGGACAACTTCAGCAGCAGCCTCGGTCTGCGTCTGGCGCACCTGAGCAGCCTGGACAATGGCATGAGCGTGACCCCACGCATGGCTCTCGGCTGGAAGCACACGTACGGCGATGTCAGCAGTTCGACGCGTCAGGCGTTCGTGACCGGCGGCACTGCGTTTAATGTCGATGGCAGCGCACTGGATCGCGACAGCCTGCTGCTCGAAGCCGGCCTCGACGTGGGCGTCTCTGCGCGGCATACGCTGGGGCTGGGGTACAGCGGCGAGTTGGGCAACAACAGTCGCAACCACGGTTTGATCGGGCAGTGGCAAATGAGTTTTTGATATTTGCTAGCAGGCGTCGTCCCGTTTACTTGTAGGAAAAGGGATCAGCAGAACCGCGTAAAAACAACGGTTCCGACTCAGGCGGTGAATTTCTACAGAATGATCCGATGTCCCCTGCAATTCCGTGGGAAGCAGCCGACATCGAAGTTTGCGGTATCTCCCTAGAGTTTGGCCTCCTGTCAAAAGAGGCCGTACTTGATGCCCGTTCAACACACATTCAAACCGAAACATCTGGCGTTAGCGATTGCACTGACCGTTTGCTGCGTGGAGAGCTCCGTCGCTCAACAGGCAGAAGAACCTGTTGTCACCGCTGCAGAAGGAACCAAAACACGTAAAAGGCTCCCCAAAAAGGTTGCCCCCGCCCTGCCTGATGCAGCCATCGAGCAACCGGAGCCCTTCGTCGATCTCTTTGAGATTCCGGATTTTATCGGCCCGATGGAGCATACCCGTCCAGCCATCAATGAGCCGCGTGAAGACGCGATAACGCGATTGCCAGTGGTCGAAGCGGCCAAAGCGGTTGTCGAGTTCGATGACGCCTTCTATGAGTTTCTCGAATTCCCCGAGCCTGAGACTGGAGAAACAGAGATAGCAGAGCTGGATGAAGATTCGTTCGACGAATTTCAGAATGCCTACACCACTCAGATCTCGTTTATCTCGCAAGCACTTGAAAACGTTGACGGCGTTTCGTTGCAACTCGGTGAGGCGGACGACTTGCTTGTTATCAACAACGGCGCCCGATGGGAGGGCCGGCTCGACGGCGGCGCAGGCAAGAACGGATTACTGCTGAACGCTTCCGAAGGCGGAGAGATCGGGGCAACCGCAAATTTTGCCGGTCTACGTGTCGCGCGAGGGAAATGGCAATTGCACGATGAGTTCCAGGGATCGGCCGAGGTCCAGGCCGGTGCCAGCCTGATGAACAACGGCTCGATTGAAGGCGATGCCTATGTCGACGAATCCGCCGTGTACGGCGGGAACGGCAAAGTCTCCAACTTATATGTCCAAGGCGCACTGGTCGCCAATACCGAAATCGGTTCGCCAATCGTCAAAGGCAACCTGGAATTCACCGAAACCGCGACTTACTCCTACGGAGTGACGGCTGACCAGTTTTCGACCCCCGTACTGGTAGAAGGCACAGCAACGCTGGCAAATGCCAGCGTTCAGGTTTTTGCCGCCCCCGGCGACTACGCCAACAGTGCCACTCACCCAATTCTGTTTGCAGGAAAAATCGAAGGCGAATTCGGCCGGGTCAGCACTAACCTGGCCTTCCTGACGCCAACGCTTTCGTACACTGACACTGCCGTAGCGTTAACGTACAAACGCAACGATCTGGCACTCGAACGACTGGCGGAGTCCGCCAGTGGCCAGGCGTTGGCGCGCAGCGTTGATACGCCGATGACGGCAACCCTCAACACCGCCGTGCAAGCGCTCGTGAGTAGCACCCGCGCGTCCGCCCCGATCGCCATTGAACAGCTCGCCGGCAGCAGCAACGCCAACCTCGCCAAGGCGACACTCAGCAGCCTCACTCCCGTGAGCAAAAGCATGCTCTCGGCCATGCACCAGCTGAACACCCGCTCGGGCACAACCCATGGCTCCGCCAGTTCGCCGCGCCAGGCCGCTGGCGCGGCTGATACCGGCAGAGTCTGGGTTCAGGCGCTCGGCCATGGCGGCAAGGTTGATCATGACGCTGACAGCGCCCTGAAGCACGCGACCCAAGGCCTGGTCATCGGTGCTGACTGGCGTCTCGATGAGCAATGGCACGTCGGACTGATCGGCGGGAAATCCCAGACAAAACTCGACGCCCGTCAATACGACGGCGACCTCGACAGCTGGCACCTCGGTGCTTATGCCGTGCGTCAGGACGGACCGATGGCTCTGCGCCTGGGCGCCACCTACGCAAGCCATGCCGGCAGCAGCAAACGACGCGTGGCGTTCAATGATTTCAGTGATCGCCTCAAAGGCGCCTACGACGTCAATACCCAGCAAGCCTTTGCCGAACTGGGTTTCAATCTTGGCCGCAACAACGTGACGCTCGAGCCGTTCGCCGGCCTCGGTTTTCAACGCTACCAACGCGACAGCTATAGCGAAAAGGGTGGCGATGCGGCGCTGAGAGTCTTCGGCCAGACGCGCGCCAACCTCAGTAGCACCTTCGGGGTTCGCGTTGCCAAAACCAGCTTCCTCGACAACGGCATGCGTCTGACACCGCGCCTGAGCACCGGCTGGAAACACACCTTTGGCGAGATCGAAAACGATACCCGCCAACAACTGGTCAAGGGCGGCAAACGTTTTGATATTGCCGGTGCGGCGCTGGATCGTAACAGCCTGTCCGTGGATGCCGGCCTCGACCTCGGACTTTCCGCCAACCACACGCTGGGCGTAGGCGTCACCGGTGAAATGGGTACCGACAGCCGCACTCACGGCGTCGTCGGTCAATGGCGTATGGCGTTCTAAAACTCGATCGGTAGTGCTGCCACAGGCTGCGGTCTTTTAATCTGGTTTAAAAAATCAAAGTCAAAGGTTTGCAGTCTGCGGCCGCCCTACAGGTGAGCGTTGTGTTCAGGCAAAAAAAAGGGGAGCACCATGCCCCCCCGAGGTTTAAAGCGTTTGATCGTGGCCGTTATCTCAGCCTTCGATCTCGATCAGGATTTCGCCCGGGTTGACGCGGTCGCCCTTGGCAACATGGATGGCGGTCACCTTGCCGGCAACGGCGGCCTGCACCTCGGTCTCCATCTTCATCGCTTCGGTGATCAGTACGGCCTGGCCGGCCTTGACGGTGTCGCCTTCCTTGACCAGTACATCGACGATGTTGCCCGGCATGGTGGTGCTGACGTGGCCCGGGGCCGACGCCTGCTTGCGTTTGCTGCTGCCACCGCTGACGAATTCGTTGAGCGGTTCGAACACCACTTCTTCCGGCATGCCGTCGATGGACAGGTAGAAGTGACGCTTGCCTTCGGCCTTCACCCCAACACCGGTGATGTCGACGCGGTAAGTCTCGCCGTGGACGTCGATGACGAACTCGGTCGGCACGCCTTCGCCGCCAGCCTTCGCCACACCACCGGCCTCAGGAATCGGCAACAGCACTTCCGGAACGAGGGTGCCGGCGGCACGCTCTTCGAGGAACTTGCGCCCGATGTCCGGGAACATGGCGAAAGTCAGCACGTCTTCTTCGGACTTCGCCAGCGCGCCGATGTCGGCCCGCAGCTTGGTCATTTCCGGCTTGAGCAGATCGGCCGGACGTACGTCGATCACCTCCTCACTGCCGATGGCCTGACGACGCAGCTGTTCGTTGACCACGCCCGGCGCCTTGCCGTAGCCGCCTTGCAGGTAAAGCTTCACTTCGTTGGTGATGGTCTTGTAGCGCTCGCCGGCCAACACGTTGAAGAAGGCCTGGGTGCCGACGATCTGCGAGGTCGGGGTCACCAGCGGCGGGAAGCCGAGGTCTTCACGCACCCGCGGGATTTCCGCCAGCACTTCGGCCATGCGGTTGAGAGCACCCTGCTCTTTCAACTGGTTGGCGAGGTTGGAGATCATCCCGCCCGGCACCTGGTTGACTTGCACGCGAGTATCGACAGCGGTGAATTCACTTTCGAACTGGTGGTACTTCTTGCGCACGGCGTAGAAGTACAGGCCGATCTCTTGCAGCAATTCGAGGTTCAGACCGGTGTCGTACTCGGTGCCCTTGAGCGCAGCAACCATTGACTCGGTGCCTGGGTGGCTGGTGCCCGAGGCAAAGCTGGAAATCGCGGTGTCGATGTGGTCGGCGCCGTTTTCGATGGCCTTGAGCTGGCACATTGCGGCGAGGCCGGCCGTGTCGTGGGAGTGGATGAACACCGGCAGCGACTGCTCGGCTTTCAACGCGCGGACCAGTTCGCCGGTGGCGTACGGCGTCAGCAGGCCGGCCATGTCCTTGATTGCCACCGAGTCGCAACCCATGGCTTCCATCTGCTTGGCTTGCGCCACGAACGCGTCGATGGTGTGCACCGGGCTGGTGGTGTAGGCGATGGTGCCTTGCGCATGTTTGCCGGCAGCCTTCACCGCCTCGATCGCCACGCGCAGGTTACGCACGTCGTTCATCGCATCGAAGATGCGGAACACGTCGATGCCATTGACCGCGGCCTTGGCGACGAAGGCTTTGACCACATCGTCGCTGTAGTGGCGGTAGCCCAGCAGGTTCTGCCCGCGCAGAAGCATTTGCAGACGGGTATTGGGCAGCGCGGAGCGCAGTTGGCGCAGGCGTTCCCACGGGTCTTCTTTCAGAAAACGTACGCAGGCGTCGAACGTCGCACCGCCCCAGCATTCCAGCGACCAGTAGCCGACTTTGTCGAGCTTGTCGCAGATCGGCAGCATGTCTTCAGTGCGCATGCGGGTGGCGAGCAGCGATTGGTGAGCGTCGCGCAGGATGGTGTCGGTAACGAAGATCTTCTTAGTCATTGGTATCTCCTCATAGCGGCAAGCTTCAAGCTACGAGCTGCAAGAAAAAGCCGAGTCGCTCTCACTTGAAGCTTGTCGCTGCAGCTCGCAGCTGCATTTATAGGCCTGCGTGGGCGGCGATGGCGGCGGCGATGGCCAGGGCCAGCTCTTCGGGTTTGCGCTTGATCGAGTAGTTGGTCAGTTCAGGATGGCTTTCAACGAAGCTGGTATTGAACTGGCCGCTACGGAATTCCGGATTGCGCAGGATTTCCTGGTAATACGCGGCGGTGGTCTTCACCCCTTGCAGACGCATGTCGTCGAGGGCGCGCAGGCCACGGTCCATCGCCTCTTCCCAGGTCAGCGCCCAGACCACCAGTTTCAGGCACATCGAGTCGTAGAACGGCGGAATGGTGTAGCCGGTGTAGATCGCCGTGTCGGTGCGCACGCCGGGGCCGCCGGGAGCGTAGTAGCGAGTGATCTTGCCGAAGCTCGGCAGGAAGTTGTTCTTCGGGTCTTCGGCGTTGATCCGGAACTGCAGCGCGAAGCCACGGTGCTGGATGTCTTCCTGCTTCACTGACAGCGGCAGGCCGGAGGCGATGCGGATCTGCTCACGAACGATGTCGATCCCGGTGATTTCTTCGGTGATGGTGTGTTCCACCTGCACCCGGGTGTTCATCTCCATGAAGTACACCTCGCCCTCGGCGAGCAGGAACTCCACGGTGCCGGCGTTCTCGTAGCCCACAGCCTTGGCTGCGCGCACCGACAGGTCGCCGATGTAGGCGCGCTGTTCCGGGGTCAGTTGCGGGCTCGGGGCGATCTCGATCAGCTTCTGGTTGCGGCGCTGGATCGAGCAGTCACGCTCGAACAGGTGCACGACGTTGCCGAAGCTGTCGCCGAGGATCTGCGCTTCGATGTGCTTCGGATTAACGATGCATTTTTCCAGGAACACTTCCGCCGAACCGAAGGCCTTGGTCGCTTCGGAAATCACCCGAGGGAAATTCTGTTCGAGTTCTTCGCGGCTGTTGCAGCGACGGATGCCGCGCCCGCCACCACCGGAGGTGGCCTTGAGCATGACCGGGTAACCGATGCGGTCGCCCTCGGCCAAGGCTTCATTGATGTCGGCCACGTTGCCTTCGGTGCCCGGGGTGACCGGTACGCCGGCCTTGATCATGCTGCGCCGGGCTTCGGTCTTGTCGCCCATGCGGCGAATGACTTCTGC
>NZ_QAIU01000206.1:10368-14617 GCF_003061205.1 Pseudomonas sp. HMWF006 | reverse complement strand
TCATACGGGTTGGGCGAGGCGCAGCCGGCCAACATGGCCACAGCGGTAGCAACAATAATCAAACGAGGCGTGGTGAACATGAAGAGCTCCTGGTTTTTTCGCATTCTGTGTGGCAGCGGCCCTAGGCAATAGACCTGTGCGGGCGTTGGATCATGACAATGCCGAAAAATTCCGCCACACACTCATGACAAAATGTTTAGGCGCGCACGAACGGGTTTTCCCGCATTTCGTCCCCGAGACGCGTGTCCGGACCATGTCCGGCAACGACGATTGCGTCTTCGTCGAGGGTGTACAGCCGCTGCTTGATCGAACGCACGATGGTGGCCTGATCGCCGCCCCATAAATCAGTGCGCCCTACCCCGCGACGAAACAGCGTGTCGCCGGCAATCAACAGCTTAGCCTCGGAAAACCAAAAGCTCATGGAACCTGGCGTATGCCCCGGCGTGTGCAGCGCCACGCCGCAGCCGCACGCCAGCTCTTCGTCATCGCTCAGCCAGCGGTCCGGTGATGGCACCGGGGTGTAAGGCACCCCGAACATCTGGCATTGCATCTCCAGGTTATCCCAGAGGAACTGATCGTCTTTATGCAGATGCAGGGTCGCACCGGTTTTTTCTTTCATCTGCCCGGAAGCGAGGAAGTGATCGAGATGCGCGTGGGTGTGAATGATGCTGACCACCTTCAACCCCAAAGCGTCGAGACGCGCCATGATCAGATCGGGATTGCCACCCGGATCGACGACGATGGCTTTTTTCGTGATCGGGTCGCCGATGATGGTGCAGTTGCACTGGAGCGGGCCGACGGGAAAGGTTTCGCGGATCAGTAAGTAATCATGTTTATTCGTAGACATTTATAATTGAGCTAAACCCTTTTTTCGATTTGCCTGCACAGTTCTCAAGTATTTTAACCAAGATAAAAAACGACATCAACAACCATACTCATCTAAGCGCCATGATAATGAAGTGTGATGGCAAACAGTCGCATCTTCAGCATTGCTGGAGTTTCTCAAACTATCGCCCGCCTGTAGAATATCTGCCTGCCAACCACGACAACAAACTCTAAAGGAATAGATAATTGAAAACATTGAAACACAAACTAAAAAATGAACAACTCCGTGCAATTGAGAAAATCACAGATTCCAAAAGTGAGTTCCCGGACAAAAACTTAACACTTAACACTTAACACTTAACACTTAACACTTAACACTTAACACCTCTACACCATTCAAAAAATCCGAAGACAAACATTACACGACAAAAGAATCACTTTACCTGGAAGTTTATTTCGAATTAATCCTTAACATAGAACTTTCAGACTACGGCGCGGATTTCGATGAAGACGAACTCGAGAAAAACCTGGGATCAAATGACAGCGAGCCGCTCCGATTAGAGATACTTGAAATCGACCATAAGAATCAGAAACCAACATTAGAAGGTGGAATATTCGGCGACATAATCCACGCCTCCGCCAACAACCCGATTGCCAGGCTGCTGATATCCGGCTTCAGACCTAACACTTATAAAAAATTAGATCTTTACAAAACCCTGGCATGCGAAGCATTCCTTTTGGAAAAGCGCGGCGATGTAAAACTAAGCTTCTTCACTTATTTCACCGAACTAGAAGCATTCATAACACTAGAGCTTGAGTATTATAAAAAAGGCTTACACCCAGAACTCTACCATGCACTTGAACATTTAAGCATCGACGAAAAAATCAGAATTGCAACAAAAGAAGCATGCATGATTGAAATTGAAGACCTCAAGAAGATTTCTGTATGGGGAAACTTAATGGAAGAATTAAAGAAAACTAAAACTTACGCAACAAAATTGCCCACGCCCGCGCTCGAGCAGAAATAAACTCCGAAGAGGTTGATTTTGTTTTCCACTGCTTGAGCAGCATTATTGCAACAATTAAAAATAACAGCCTAGATTTTTCCTCTATCAAAACGTACATTTTATAGCAATCACCCCACATCACCACTATCGCTCTAAAAAACACAACGGGCACACCATGAAAGAACACTCTGTTTCAATAGTCTCGGGACTGGCGGGAGTCATTATAGGTGCATTGCTGCAGTTCGCAATCACCTATCAGCTCGTAGAAAAACCAAAAATCGCCATTGAAGAAAAAAAGACAGCCATTGAAGTTCAAAGAATAATTTCAAACCTTTCAACAAATGTAGACACCAAATGTACTAGCGAAAAAAATGACACCTGGACTTGGCACATCAACTGTTTCCTAACCAACAAGGGTACCTTCCCGGTAAAGCTAAAAATCGAAGAGGTCTCCTTGTATTTGGTCTCCGACCATAAAAGGCTCCCCCTAAAAAAAGGTGAAAATTTTTCGTTCATCTTCCCTAAAGATGACTACAACCCAACTCTGAACCCGGGAGCTGGTGGGTACATGGATTACTACCTCACGTTCAAGAGAGAAAAATATCCTGATGGCATCCAGGAAGTTCCCACTGGCGTCAACACACTCTTTGAGTTTGAAACTTCCCTCGCTGCGCAAAAATTCCTATCGGACAACTTTCCCGACGCGACCGACTTCATTTCAGAATACTCCAAAGCGAGACTTAATTTCATGACGTTGCTAATAGACTGAAATAGTCAAAATGAGGGTAGCCATAGCGAAATACCCTATGGCTAACTTTTCACATTAACAATCCCAGCTCCTTCGCCCGCGCCACCGCCTGTGTGCGCCGCTCGACCCCCAATTTGCTGTTGATATGGCTGGCATGGGTTTTCACCGTGTGCAGAGAGATGAACAACTGCTCGCTGATCTCCTGATTCGAACAGCCTTGGGCGATCAGGCGCAGTACCGCCAATTCGCGGCTACTGAGTTGTTCGGCCACTCCGCAATCCAACACTGGGCGAGACGCTACTGGCGGGAAGTGTTCAAGTAGTTGTTGTCCTGTCAGCAACGGTGAAGCCTGCAGTTGGCTACGTAACCAACCCTCATGTCCCGCGATCAAGGCATCGAATGGCTGCAGCACGCCTCCGGCTGCGGCTTCCAGCGCCTGGCCCAACGCCCTGCGCGCTTCCGGCTCGCGCGCGCCTGCCAACAGCAATGCGACCTTCTGCGTCAACGCCATCACGCTGAGCAATTGCCGCCCGGTCTGCTGGCCGTTTTCATGCAGCACGTTCAAGCGTCCTTCGGCGAGCATCGGTTGCCCTTGAATCATGTCGAGCAGTGCCTGCTGCAGTTCGACATGCAACGGCAATTGCGGATGAAACTCCGGCGGCGCCGCCGCACGCTCACCGGTGTAGGTTTGCCCGAGTCGCGCCAGCCAGGCCTCGGCCAGATCGGTGCGCCCCTGCGCCAGCCACAATTCGCATTTGACCAGGGTGATCATCGCCAGATAGTAAATCGGCGGCACATCCCAGATGTGCATCAGGCGCTCGGCTTCGGCCAGTTCGGCGAAGGCCTTGGCGAACTCGCCAGTCGCACCGTCCAGCCTGGCGATCACGCAGTGCCCGATCAACACACTGATGTCGCGGCAGGCTCGTGCCTCACCGATACCGGCCAGTAATCGCACGCGTGCGGCCTGAGGCTGCAAGCGCATCGCCAGCAGGAAGCCTTCGTACAACGTCAACCGTGCGCGCACCGCATACAAGCGTTGCGGCGACAGGCCACGCAAGCGCTCCAGGCCCTGATGCACTTCATCCAGTGCGCGCAGAATCTCGCCACGCGATTGCAGGACGCGGGCACGGTCGTAATGCGCCAGCGCCTCGAACAAGGGATTGCCGACGCGTTGCGCCAGTTCGAGGGATTCACGATTCAAGCCTCGGGCGCGCCACAGGTCGCCGTCGGCAATCGCGAGGTTGGACAATGTCGACAGGCACATCAACCGCTGGCCGTAGCGCTTGGCTGGCAAGCTCTCCAAAGCCTCGGTGCAATATCGGATCGTCAGTTCTCGATGTCCGCGCCCCCGGGCGATGATCCCGCTCAACGCCAGCCATTGCGCCAGCATCGACTTTTGCGCGGTGGCCGAAGGTGCCGGCAGGAAACGGCTCAGATGGCTGGCAAGCTCCTCGGCAGCATCGAGCTGACACGCCAGCCCCAGCGCCCAGCTGTACAGCACGATCAGGCGCGGGGTGCTGATCAGCAGGCTGTCGGGCAAGTCCATTTTCCAGCGCAGCAACATGCCGACGTTTTGCTCGGCCAGCAATTGCTCCTCGGACAGGTTCTGCACCAGATTCGCCGCCACGTCGAGATGGCCGGCACGCAACGCTTGCTCCACGGCCTCGTC
>NZ_QAIU01000206.1:1390-10358 GCF_003061205.1 Pseudomonas sp. HMWF006 | reverse complement strand
CACCAGCGCCTGAGCAAACGGCCGACTGCGCAACAGATCGGAAAACAGATGGTGATAGCGATACCAGTGGCCGTGTTCGTCCAGCGGCACCAGAAACACCTGGTGCGCCAGCAGAAAACGCAGGATCTCGCCGCTGTCATGGGCTTCGCGCACGGCGTCGCAGAGTTCGCTGCAGAAGCGTTCCTGCGGCGCCGTGTCATAGAGAAACGCCTGTACTTCGGGCGGCAGGCAATCAATCACTTCTTCAAGCAGGTAATCACGGATCAGCCCTTCCCCGCCGTTCAGCGCTTGCGGCAACGCCGCCTCGCTGCCGGCTTCGGACGCTGCCAGGAGCCAGAAACGCAACCCGGCGACCCAGCCCTCGCTGCGCTGGATCAGGTTCTCCAGCGCCTCGCCGCGCAGTGACGTGCTGTGTCGATCAAGCAGAGACAAGGCTTCGTCGTGGGTCAGGCGCAGATCCTGCTCATTGAGTTCAAGCAGTTGGCGCGACAGCCGCAAGCGCGCCAGATGCCAGTCCGGGCGCTGGCGGCTGGTGACCATGACCAGCAAGCCATCGGGCAGATGATTGAGGAAAAATTGCAGGCAGCGGTCGAGCACCGGCCCTTGGGCGAGATGGTAATCGTCGAGTACCAGTAACAGTGGCGTCGCAGGGTCGAGGTGCAGCGCCAACTCATCGAGCATGCCGTCGAGCCATTCCTCGAAGGCAAAGGGCTGATGGCGTTGGCGCATTTTCAACAGGCCGAGTGCGCGGCTACCCAATTGCGGGAAGTAGTCCTGCAAGCCTTCGAGCAGGCGTTCGAGAAAGCGTCCGGGATCGCTGTCACGCGGGCTCAAACCCAGCCACAGACTTTGCCAATGCTCCGGCAAGCTCTGACAGAACTCTATCGCCAGTGAACTCTTGCCGAACCCGGCGGGGGCACTGACCAGCAACAGCCGTCCACCGAGCCCGGCTTGCAGGCGCTCGCAAAGGCGTGGTCGCAACACGTAGCCGTCCGGCAACGGCGGGCGAAAAAAACGCCCGTCCAATGCCGTGACGGCAACACTTGCGGGACCCGGAAGCGGGGACAGATCAGTCATGGCCGGCTCTTGTTCGAATTGCTGTTGGCGGCGTTGCAGATGTCCGCAGACTAGCCTTAAACGAACCGGTTATGAAGGTTGCTGCTACAAATGGCTACAAAAAGACTACACGCTCCTGCACACGCCCTCCGGTAACACCTGCAAAAGCAAAAAAAACGCCCCGAACCAGTCGGGGCGTTCCACGAGGATGCGGCCTCGGTTTTTACAACGGTTTAGCGAACACCGTCCTGACGCAGCGCGGCCGGGGTGAAATCGCTGGTGGTGGCGGTGAAGCCGAAGTCATACGCCTGCTTCTCTTCGTTCTTCATGCCCAGCGCCAGGTAACGGCCCGATTGCAGGTCGTAGAGGGTTTCCAGGGCATACCACGGCACTTGCTTGTCGTAGTAGTTCTCGGCATGCGCTTCGGCTACGCGCCACAGCTGACCGCGACCGTCGTAGTGGTCGATCACGGCGGCCTGCCAGGTGTCCTCGTCGATGTAGAAGTCACGCTTGGCGTAGATGTGACGCTGACCTTCTTTCAGGGTTGCAACCACGTGCCAGACGCGGCGCAGCTCGTAACGCGCCAGATCCTGGTTGATGTGACCGGCCTTGATGATGTCGGTGTACTTCAGCTTCGGATCGTCGAGCTTGTAGCTGTCGGAGGCGATGTACATCTCTTTCTTGCCTTCAAGCTTCCAGTCGTAGCGATCCGGTGCACCGTTGTACATGTCGAGGTTGTCGGAGGTACGCAGACCGTCGGCGGCAGTACCCGGACCGTCATAGGACACTTGTGGCGCACGGCGCACACGACGCTGACCGGCGTTGTAGACCCACGCCGAACGTGGCTCTTTCACCTGGTCGAGGGTCTCGTGCACCAGCAGCACACCACCGGCCAGACGCGCCGGCGCAGTCACTTTCTGCTTGAAGTAGAACAGGATGTTGCCCGGATTTTTCGGGTCGTAGTCCTTCATCTTGTCGCGGAACACGAACTGGTCCTGGAAGTACACCAGGCTGAACGAACCGTTCGGCTGCGGCGTGGCCTGGGTCACCAGACGGGTCACGCTGCCGCCGCGATAGCGGGTGATGTGGTTCCAGATGACTTCCACGCCGCTTTTCGGAATCGGGAACGGCACCGCCGTTTCGAAGTTTTCCAGACCGTTGCCGCCGGACACCAGATTGGTGTTGGTGGCGTTCTTCTTGATCGCGGCAAACACGTCATCCGGCACGGTCGCACCGCGATGGGACGGATAGACCGGCATTTTGAAGGTGTCCGGATAACGCTTGAACATCGCGTACTGGCCCGGTGCAAGCTTGTCCTTGTACTTGTCGACATCTTTGGCAGTGATGGTGAACAGCGGCTGTTCACTGGCGTACGGGTTGGACAGGAAACCTTTGCTGTCGACGCTGCCAGCGTTCTTCGGCAGCGGCTTCCAGGCCGGGATCGAACCGTCGGCGTTGCCGGCCATTTCGGCGCCCATCGGGGTCAGGCTCTTGCCCAGCTTGTCGGCTTCAGCGGCAGGCACCGCCGCCATGACGCCGGTCGCCAGCAATGACAGGCCCAGAACACCGGCGTGGAACAGACTCTTTGTTATTTTCATAAATTCGTTCGTCCTGAAAATGCAGTGCTTAGAAGTTCACGCCAAAGCTGAGCGCAACGAAGTCACGGTCATCCACGGTGGTGTACTTGCCGTCAAAGAAGTTGGTGTAAGCCAGGCTTGCGGTGTAGGTGTTCTGGTACTCGGCGTCGACGCCCAGGCTGACCGCCTTGCGACCTTCCTCGAAGTTGCCGCCAGGGCCTGGCGAGTAACCGCTGACGTCGTGGGACCAGGCCACGTTCGGCTTGAGGTTCACGCCGGCAAACACGTCGTTGTATTCCCAGATGGCGCGACCGCGGTAGCCCCACGACATTGATGTGGTGAAGCCGTCGTTGTCGCAATTGCGGCTGCGGTTGTTCTGCGGCGAACCTGGGCCCGCACCATTGATGGTGCTGGCGTTGAGAATGTTGGCGCAGGTATTGACGCCGCCAGTGGCCGGCAACTCACCCGGGCCGTACACCGGATCGCGGCCATAACGCTTGTCGGAACGGCTTTCCAGCCCGCCGACGTAGGTCGCGCCGACTTCGCCGACGAGGGTCAGACGGCTGGCGCCCATGACCTGATCGAAGAAGTGCGTGAAGGTCGTCTGGATCTGGGTGATTTCCTTGCGCTCATAGCCATGCAGATCCTGGCCAGGAACGCCGGTGAGCAGCGAAGCGTTGGTCAGTGCGCCGCCCAGCGGACGAACGCCGGCGAACAGGATGTCGGTGGAGTTCAGCTGCACCGGTGCGTTCGGACGGTAGCTGATCTCACCGCTCCACGCCGTACCGGTAGGCAGGGTGGTGGAGAAGCTCAGACCGTAGAGGCGAATGTCTTCAGGGTATTCAATGAAGTAGTTCGAGTTACCCGCGACCAGCAGGGGGGCGAGTGCCGCAAAAGGCCCCGGCAGCGCGCGTGCGGTGTTGTAAACCGATTGCGGAGCACCGGTGGCGCTGAAGATTGGCGCACGGCTGTGGTAGTTCATGAAGTAGGCGCCGAACTCGGTGTCCAGCGGTTCGTACATGTACTTGAAGGACGCGCCCCACTGGCCACTGTCTCGAGCGTCCCGATCAGGACCGCGACGGACCAGCACACCTTCCTGGTTGACATTGACGCCGTTGGCGGCCAGTGGGCCGAGGGCCACGGCCGGGATTTGCGAACGCTTGTTCAGCACGCGCAGGTTGTCGTTGCAACCGTCGGCGACGATGTCCGGCTGCGAGAAGAACGTGCCGCAGTTATCGACGACAGTCTGGTCCCATTCCAGTTGATAGAACGCTTCGGCCGAAAGGTTTTCGGTCAGGCTCTGCGAGACGTAGAACATGTTGACCGGGATCAGGCCTTCCTTGATCTCGGCACCCGGACGACGGAACGCAGACACGTCGATCGGGTTGATCGAGTTGATGCCGCCACCGATGAAGGTACTTTCACCCCAGCTCACGACCTGCTTGCCCAGACGCACGGAACCCGGCTGATCGGCAATCGCATAGTTGTGGTAGACGAAGGCGTCGAGGATCTGCCCGCCGGACGACTTGGCGCCTTCCTTGCGGCCCGAATCGCTGATGTCCTTGAACTCGCGGCTTTCATCCTTGAGTTCGAAGTCGTACCAGTATTTGCCACGGACGAACACGCCGGTGTCGCCATACTTGAGTTCAAGGTCATGGATACCCTTGAAGATCTTCGAGAAGGTTTCACCGCTCTTGAAGTTGGCGTGACCGTCATCGGAGGTCTGCGACAGGCCGTGGCCGCCGTTGTTGACGCCGATCAGGTTCTTGTTCGGTTGCTGAGTAGACCAACTGGCACCGATCGACAGGGACGAGTCGAACTGGCCCTCGATTTCACCGACGTTGAAACTGACGCCGAATGCGGGCCCGGCGAGCGAAGAAGCAAGACTGACCGCCAGAGGCAGTTTCGCCCGGCGCCAGAACTGGTTTACTGAGGTCATCGACGCTACTCCATGTGCATTATTGTTATGGCAGTGAGTACTTTTAAAAACGCTGAAGGACCGGGTGCCAGAGACAGCCCGAAGTCACTCCAAAGATGCATCGCCCCGTTTTGTGCGTGTGCCCCGTTCTTAAAAATCCTTGAGCGGACTATAGCCAGCAGGTGGTACTGCTTGATCCCTCTAAAGTGTGATTTGCAGCCGCCAACCACTCTGGAACAGTCCTTTCGCCAGTCCGACACAAGTCGGCACGGCAAGGATGGCTGATTTTTTCGATTTCACAAGCCAAGCGCTTGCTTGGTGGGTCTGGCGCGCCGTTTTCGGCGCGCCAGCGGACACTCAAAGTGTCGAGAGGAAGGTGCTGTTGTTGGCCTGCCATTCGGTGATGTCGAGGCGGATGCGCTTCTTGTCGAGCTTGCCGACGCTGGTCTTGGGAATTTCGGTAACAAGGGCAATCTGACTCGGAATCGCCCACTTGCTCAGGTGCCCCAGTTCCACGAACGGCTTGAGGTGTTCCTTGAGCTCGCGCGCCCCGATCACGTGCCCTTCACGGATCACCAGCAAGGCAAACGGGCGCTCGCCCCACTGCGGATCGGCAATGCCCACCACTGCTACTTCGCGTACCCCCGCGTGACGACTGATCAGGTCTTCGAGGTCCAGCGAAGAGATCCATTCGCCGCCGGTCTTGATCACGTCCTTGATGCGGTCGCGGATGTCGATCACGCCCATGCTGTCGAGCGTGGCCACATCGCCGGTGTGCAGCCAGCCGCCGGCCCAGAGCTCGGCGCCCTTCTGCGGCTCGTTGAAATAACCTTCGGTCAGCCACGGCGCACGCAGCACCAGTTCGCCCTGGGTTTCGCCGTCGGCGGGCAGGAAGTTGCCCTCTGCGTCAACGATCGCCGCCTCGACCAGCGGCCCCGGCACACCGGCCTTGATCCGGTAGGTGGTGCGCTCGTCTTCGGTGCCGGCCATCAGTTCATCATTGAGGTGGGCACAGGACACCAGCGGCCCGGTCTCGGACATGCCATACGCGGCGGTCAGCTGGATGCCGCGCGCCTTGGCGGTTTCATACAGCGTGCGGTTGAGCGCGCTGCCACCGATGACGATCTTCCAGCCGCCGAAGTCGGTGTCTTGCGCGCCTTTGGCGTTGAGCAGCATTTGCAGGATGGTCGGCACGCAATGGGAGAACGTGACCTTTTCCTTGCGCCACAGCTCGACCAGGAATTCCGGGTCGTAACGCCCCGGATAAACCTGCTTGAGGCCGAGCATGGTCGCGACGTACGGCAGCCCCCAGGCGTGCACGTGGAACATCGGCGTGATCGGCATGTACACGTCGTTGGTGCCGAGCAGGCGCACGCTGTCGATCGCGCCCATGATGGTCGACACGCCCATGGTGTGCAGCACCAGTTGCCGATGGGTGAAGTACACACCCTTCGGGTTGCCGGTGGTGCCCGTGGTGTAGAACGTGGTGGCGACCGAATTTTCGTCGAAGTCCTGAAAGTCGTACTGCGTACTCGCGGCGGCCAGCAACTGCTCGTACTCGCCGACCAGATTCGGCAGCTCGGCGGTTTTTTCCGGCAGATCGGTCAGCAACAGGGTTTTCTTGACCGTGGTCAGGTGCGGCGCGATGGCCTGATACAGCCCGACGAACTCGCTGTTGACCAGCACGAAGCGGTCCTCGGCGTGGTTCATGGTGTAGAGGATCTGCTCCGGCGACAGACGCACGTTGATGGTGTGGATCACCGCGCCGATCATCGGAATGGCAAACATGCATTCCAGGTAACGATGGCTGTCCCAGTCCATCACCGCCACCGTGTCACCGGCCTTCACACCGGCGGCCGTCAGCACGTTGGCCAGGCGCGCCACACGTTCTATCAGGGTCGGATAGCTGTAGCGCAACTGGTCACGGTAGATGATCTCGCGGGTTTTCTCGTAACGGGCGCCGGACATCAGCAGCCGCTTGATCAGCAATGGATACTGGTAGGCCCCATCGGCCGGGGGAATGACGCGAGTCTGCAACATATGAATCCCTTTTCTGGCTGCACGGTGTTGGCGTAGAGATTGGTACTCTAGAACCCTTATACGCCAGCCAAATCAGCCAAAGGAATGATTTGCAGAACCGTACAAATGCTAGCTTTGCGCCAGCATTTGCCGGTTTTCGTCAGCTATCAGGCTGTTTGTCCTACAGCCTCTTCAGAAGGCGTCCGCGGGAAAACCATTGCCCCGAGGAAGGTCAGTGCGCCAAAACCCGCGAGAATCAAGTAAAGGCCTGCAAAACCATGGCGCGGTTCGACATAGGAAATCAGCGGAATCGCCGTCGCGCTGGCACCGAACGATAAGCAGTAGCGCAGGGCAAACACCCGCGATTGCCACTGCGGGGCGACGAAGTTAGCGACCATCGCATCGTTCACCGTGACCTGACCGAACACCACGAACATGAACGCCGCACCGAGTGCGATCACCGCCCAGCCATCGGCATAAGCCAGCGCAAACAGCAGCGGCGCCTGGCACACCGTCAGCACGACAAACGGCCACTTCAGGCTGAGCCGGTGCAACACCCGGCCAATGCTCAACTGCGCCACCGCACCAAAGGCATAGGCCAGACTGACCACCACGCCAAGGGTTTGCGGTGAGGCGAACAGCTCCTGCAAACGCTCCTGGAACAGTTTCGGATAAGTCATGGTGGTGGCGTTGAACACCACGCCGCCGGTGGCTGTGGCCAGCGCCAGCACACCAAAAACCATGACCATCGAAATACGCTGTCCGGCGGCGCCTTTGAGAGGCGTGTGCGGACGTTTCGGAATCGGTTCTTCACGCACCTGCCAGGCAAAACCAAAACCCAGCACAACGGCCACCGCGCCGGGTAACAGAAACGCCGAGCGCCAGCCAAATTGCGCCACCAGCAGCCCGGTGACCAGCGCCGAAACGCCACGCCAAGATTGCCCCACATGCCATTGATGCCGATTTCGCGGCCACGGTTCTGCGCGTAAGCGACCAGCATCGCCGTACCGACCGGGTGATAAATCGCGGCGAAAATACCGATCAGGGTCAGGCCGATCACCAGCATGGCCGGGCTGCTGCTCAGGCCAGTAAAAATCGCCGAGGCACCAATGCCGAAGAAAAACACCAGCATCATCTGCCGCCGACTCCAGTGATCGCCCAGCCAACCAGCGGGTAGCGAACAGGCGCCGAAGGCAATGAAACCGCCCAGTGACAAGCCGATCAGCGTGGCGTAGTCGAGACCGAAGGCCTGCGTCATGCCGAGCACGGCGGCGGGAAAAATCAGCATGAACATGTGATCGATCACATGGGCGGCGTTGATGTAACGGATGACATTGGTCGATTGATTCATGGCAGCACGCTTTACGTAGTGATGAGCCGCTTATGCTAAGTTGGCCGGAAAGCACATTTCTGCCTACCAAGTCATTGAATCAGACATGTTGATCAGCCACTTCGAACACGGCCCGGTGAGCGCCTACCCCCGGGATTATCTGGACGGCGCGCACCAACCGCTGCATCTGCACCGCGAGGCGCAGTTGTTGTATGCGGCCAGCGGGATCATGCGTGTGGTCACGGCATCGGGCGCGTGGGTGATTCCGCCGAGTCGCGCGGTGTGGATTCCGCCCGAGGTCGCGCACGAGATTTTCATGAGCGGCGATGTGCAGATGCGTTCGCTGTTCATCGCGCCAGAACTGTCGCCCGCCAGCCTGCAACATTGCTGCGTACTGGCGGTGACGCCGTTACTGCGCGAATTGATTCTGCGCGCGGTGCAAGGGCCGCCGCATGCCGACAATCCACTGATTCAACAGTTGATGCTGGAAGAGCTCGCCAGCCTGGAAAACCTGCCGCTGCACATTCCGATGCCGACTGACCGGCGTTTGCAAAACATCTGCCTGGCGCTGCTGCATAGCCCCGACCATCCCAATACGCTGGAAGACTGGGCGCAGCAGGTCGGCGCCAGCTCACGCACGTTGGCACGGCTGTTTCAGCAGCAATTGCAGATGAGTTTCAACGCCTGGCGCCAGCAACTGCGCCTGATGGAAGCCCTGCCACGCCTGCTCGCCGGGGACAGCGTGCAGCGTGTGGCGCGGGACTTGGGTTACGGCAGCGCGCGGGCGTTCAGTGCGATGTTTTGCCGTTTGCTTGGGGAAAATCCCCGCGAGTATCTGAATACCCTGAGCAAACTCAGCGAACTCGCTTAGAAATCGCAAACAACCCGCTCCCACAGTATTGAATCGTGGGGTGTGCGATCAGTGCATTTCGGTGAAGGCGATTTTCACGCCGAGCGCGATCAGCACCGCCCCCATGGTGCGGTCAAACCAATGGCCCATGCGGGCGAAACCGGCGCGTACGCGTTGCTGGCTGAACAGCATCGCAACGAGGCAGAACCAGATCGCAG
>NZ_QAIU01000206.1:0-1362 GCF_003061205.1 Pseudomonas sp. HMWF006 | reverse complement strand
CCGCCAGTGGCGTGTGCGGGTTGATCACCACGGTGAACAGCGACAGGAAGAACAGCGTCGCTTTCGGGTTCAGGCCGTTGGTGACGAAGCCCGAAGTGAACGCACCGCGGGCTGTGCGCACGCCGGCTTCCTTGTGCAGATCATCGGTCACGGTTTTCGCCGGTTGCGCGCGCAACGCCTTGAAGCCGATATACAGCAGATAAGCCGCCGCCGCCCACTTCAACGCGTTGAACAGCATGATCGATTGCGACACGATCAGGCCGATGCCCAGCAGCGAATAACCGACGTGGAGGAAAATCGCCGTGCCCACACCGAGCGCGGTCCAGGTGCCGGCGCGGCGCCCGTGGGTCACGCTCTCGCGCACCACCACGGCAAAGTCCGGGCCGGGGCTGGCCACGGCCAGCAGGTGGATCAATGCAACGGTCAAGAACTCGGTCCAGTACATGGGGGCTCCTCTGGGGCAGCTTGGTCAAAAATAAATGCGCGGCGAACTCGAACCTGTGGCAAGGGGATTTATCCCCGTTCGGCTGCGCAGCAGTCGTAAATTCAGTGCATGCGCTGTCACTGTTTAAACACGATTACCAGTTTCAGGGCGCGCTTCGCGCGCCAACGGGGATAAATCCCCTCGTCACAGCGTTATCCACATGGCGATGCATCGCATCAGACTTTTGTGCTCTGAGTAACCAATTGTTTCATCTGGTAGGCTCGGCAGATTACGCCTTCCGTTCCAAGCACAAAAGGTACAGTTGATGACGAACCCGCGCCGCGCCGTATTCCTTGATCACCCTTCACTGGATCTCGGCGATCTCGACCTTGGCCCTTTGCATGCCTGCTTCAGTGACTTGCAACTGTTCGCCCAGACCTTGCCCGAACAAGTCAGCGAGCGCCTGCAAGGCGCCACGGTAGCGATCACCAACAAAATCCGCATCGACGCCGCTGCGATGGCCGCCAGCCCGGATCTGCAGCTGATCCTGATCACCGCCACGGGCACCAATAACGTCGACCTGGACGCGGCCCGCGACCACGGCATCACGGTGTGCAACTGTCAGGGTTACGGCACGCCATCCGTGGCGCAGCACACCATCATGCTGCTGCTCAACCTCGCCACGCGCCTGGCCGATTACCAGAAAGCCGTTGCCGCCGGTCGCTGGCAGCAAGCGAAACAGTTCTGCCTGTTGGACTACCCGATCGTCGAACTGGAAGGCAAAACCCTCGGCCTGCTCGGTCACGGCGAACTCGGCGGCGCCGTCGCGCGACTGGCTGAGGCCTTTGGCATGCGCGTACTGCTCGGGCAGATTCCGGGGCGCCCTGCCCGACCGGATCGCTTGCCCCTGAACGAATTGCTGCCACAGATTGATGCCC
>NZ_QAIU01000205.1:0-5346 GCF_003061205.1 Pseudomonas sp. HMWF006 | reverse complement strand
AACGTCAACCACGCGCAGCGGATCGGTGCCGCTTGAACAACTACCACAAGACACGCCAAGGCATGTCTTGTGATTTCCGTTGGGTCGTGGGGTTTGAACAGGACCGTCAGCGGGCGCTGTCGATGATTTGGCCTCCGTCCGGCGTGAGACTGTATCCCGTCAAGAACTGCGCATCCTTGCTAGCGAGAAACAACACCACCGGCGCA
Organism: Pseudomonas sp. HMWF006; assembly: GCF_003061205.1. Lineage (NCBI taxonomy): Bacteria > Pseudomonadati > Pseudomonadota > Gammaproteobacteria > Pseudomonadales > Pseudomonadaceae > Pseudomonas > Pseudomonas sp. HMWF006. The sequence goes on along the minus strand of NZ_QAIU01000205.1, from coordinate 5,140 downwards.
ATATCCTCTTCCGGTGATCCATAACGGCCAAGTACGTTAGTGGGTGCAGGTACATCGACCGCTGCTTCCCAAGTGTCAGCGACCGGCATGACATTGTTGACAGTGATCTTGTCAGCGCCCCACTCCCTGGCCGCCGAGCGAGTCAAGGCACGTACCGCCTCCTTTGCCATGTTGTAAGGCGCGTAGCCCTGCATGCCAACGACACCAGCCAGGGAAGCGAAATTGATAACCCTGCCCTCACCACTGGCTTTGAGATGGGGATAGCACGCCTGCATCGTTCGCAGATAAGCAATGGGGCCCATTTCGAAATTGCGCTGCAACTGCTCGGCTGACAGCTCGACCACCGATGAAAACACCACCGAGGGATCGAAAGCATTATTCACCAGTATGTCGATCCGCCCATAGGCAGTCATCACCTTGTCGACAGCGGCAGTAATTTGATCAGGGTCAGCGATATCGCAAACGATTCCGAGGGCGGCGCCGCCAGCGGCCTGGATATCGGCAACCACCTGATCGACATTTTCAGCCGTGCGCGAAACGACCGCGACTTTCGCCCCCTGCATCGCGAAAAGTCTGGCGGTAGCTCGGCCGATACCACGACCGGCGCCGACGATAATCGCAACTTTTCCACCGAGTCGAGTCATGGCGATCTCCATTATTTGAGAGTCGTCTGGACAACCGCTGACGGCGGTGCGTAAGGCGACGGATATTCGCGAACAGCGTTTTGTGTCACGAAGGAGGTGGCCAGGAGAATGAGTCCCAAGGCTGCCGGGATAGAACCTTTGGGCTTGTGAACACCCAGGTGCGCTGAAGCTGAAAGCAGCAGGTGATAAAACATGCCGGCATAAGCGAGATCACTGAGTGCGGCATTGAAGCGCCACAAAATCGCGGCGGGCCCCAGTATCTTGACCACGATCATCAAAGGCACAAGGTGGGAGGCTGAATAGCCCAACTCCGCTTGTGCGCTTCGCACATAGTCTCCTTTGGCGATGTACAACAAGGCCGAGGCCAGATAGAGCAGCGAAAGCAGGACCGTGCTAATCCAGTAAATATAATGTTCGATCATTTGGTTTTCCCAAGCAGGTATTGTTACGTCGACTTAGGGCAAATATCTCGTCTAGCATGAAAACCCACAAGTAGGATGAAAAACCGGTACTTAGTATGGAAAACCAGACTAATGATGAAGAGCAGATCAATATGCACGAGGAAATGCGGCGTGCATTTTCGCTACTTTCAGGCAAGTGGAAGCTGGAAATAATGTGGCTGCTAAACCAGCGGATTTATCGTTTTGGGGAACTGCGAAAGGCGATTAACGGCGTCACCCAACACATGCTGACAGCACAACTTCGGGAGCTTGAGAACGATGGCCTGATCTCGCGAACAGTCTTCGCAGAAGTGCCCCCGCGTGTTGAATATGAAATGACAGCAAAAGCACGTGCACTCGGGCCGACGATGGAGGCGCTGGCTAAATGGTGGAGCGAGTACGGCAAAAGCGTGCCGGTGAAGCCTGCCTCACGCGGCCGCAAAGTAAAAAAAACCTAGGCGGGTCAGAGACGTATTTGAGTCGATCTTTGCTCAGCCTGAAAGGCTGCAATGGTTCCAGACTGAGCATCTCTTCGGGACGCTCAAGCAATGGATGGGGTGAGCGCCGACGCATGGGCGGTGACGAATTTATCGCTCTACTGCCGGACCAGTTGCGTGACGAGGACGCTGTACCGGTGGCCGAACGCTTAATGGCCAGCATTACCGGCCCCAACTGCGTCGTTCGATGGCGGTGCTCTACAAATTTCCGTTGTTTGAGTTGCATCGCCCTCGGCATGTCAATTCGTGCGCAGGGTTTACCGTCGAAGCAAAGGCAGGATATTGGTTGCGATAGGTATATTTTCTGTTTCCATACATTCTCGACAGAATATTTAAACCTTCGCTACCGGTATCCACTCTTACGGAATTCCTCAGTAAATGCCTGATCGTCGCGTCATAGGCACTCGCGTGCCACTCGGCAAGCCAGGCGGCGCGATGAGTGGCACTGCAGCCAAGATCGTCGAATAACAACTGCGCCATTTCACCTGCCGGTTGTGTTTGTTCCACACCATGTCGCGCTTCAATCAAAGAAGGCAGGCTCCAGTACCTCACTGCTGTCACCTGGTCGCTGCCCGCGACATCCCATGAGTAATAGAACGTTGAAAGTTGCGACTTCAATCTGACGATATAGTACTGGCCATCTTGCGCCGCAACCGTTGTAGCCAGGGGCTGGATGCTCAGAATGTCGATCGGTTGCATGAGTTCTTCCCGGGCCTCTCGCTCGATGACTTGTTGATCCGTCTCCCGGACATAACCCAAGGCCGTTATTCGCAGATCTCTTGCTCCGCCGACGCAGATAGGAACAGGCAGTATATAAGCGCCGGCGTTGTACTGACGCCCGACAGGAACATAGATCCCGCATCCGTTGTTGGCTTCTATCACCCCGTATACCCGGGGTGAGTTGCCCCCTTCGTAGGCCGCATCGAAGACAATTTCGCCGTTGACGTCATGGGCCTTGAACTGGCCCCATCTATTTCGGGAAAAGACGTTGGTGGGAACAGCGACCAGTGGGCACAGTCGTTGTTTCAATGCGCTGACATTGCAGAAATTCATGAGCATTTCCCGTCCTCCCTGACATGGCCGGTACAAACAGGGTAGTCAGCTTTTTCTCTATTTCAACTCCAGGTCAAAGGACGGACAGGCTGCAATGCCATGTAAAGTCTGCTCCCGAAATCCAGTCAGGCTGTGGGAATGTGCGGTCTTGAAGCTATGACCGCAGACTCCCCCTGCATCGGCGCCACAACTTACAGATACCAGCGATACTCCCGCGCACTGATCTCTTGCATAAATGCCAGATGATCCTGCCGTTTGTTCTCGCAATACACATCGACAAACTCAGCGCCCAGCCCTTCGCGCAACTGCGCCTGAGACTGCATCGCCCTCACCGCTTCAAACATTTCTGTTGGAAAGCCGATCCCGCTGTTGCGATCTTCATTCAACGGTGCAATCGGCTCCTTGCCCGACTCCAGCCCATGCTCCAGTCCCACCAGAATCGCCGCCAACACCAGATACGGATTGGCATCTGCTCCCGCCAGTCGATACTCGATGCGCAGGTTCTTCTCGTCCGACTCGGGAATGCGCAAGCACGCATCACGGTCCTCGAATCCCCAGCTCGCTTTGGTCGCCGTGTTCACCGTACCGCCCAGACGCCGCATCGCATTCTGGTTCGGCGCGAAGATCGGCATGCTGTGCGGCAACAGTTCCAGGCATCCGGCCACCGCATGGCGTAGCGGTTGTTGTTGATTGGCCGCCAACAGATTGTTGCCCTCGGCGTCATACAGGCTGACATGCACATGCATGCCACTGCCCGGATGCTGCAAGTACGGCTTGGCCATGAAACTGGCGCGGTAGCCGTGTTTGAGCGCGACGCCACGGGTGCTGCGGCAGAACAACGCGGCCCAGTCGGCGGCACGCAAGCCGTCGTCGAGGTGGCCGAAGTTGATTTCGAACTGACCAGGGCCGAGTTCGGCGGTGATGACCGTGGCGTCGATACCTTGGGCGCGCGTCGCTTCGACCATTTCATCGAGCACCGGTGCGAAGCGTGACAGGCGTTCGATGTGCATGTTCGGCTGGTCATCGGCGTCGTCGGTCAGGTCGTCGCGGGGGAATTGCGGCAGGCCGTTGCGCAAGGTCTTGTCGAACAGGTAGAACTCCAGTTCGAACGCCACCACCGGATGAATGCCTTTGCGCGCCAGGCGATTGAGCACTTGCGCGAGGACTTCGCGGGGTTCGAATTCGATTGGCTTTTCGGTGCCGTCCGAGGTGATCAGCATCTGCCCCAGCGGCTGCGCTTCCCAGGTCACCGGTTTCAGTGTGCCCGGCACCAGGCGGCGCACGGCGTCCGGGTCGCCGTCGTTGAAGCAGTAGTCGCCAATCTTGAACAGGCCGCCCTGGACGCCGAGCAAAACGCAATTTTGTGGCAGTTTGAGGGCACTGCCCGCGGCAACCTTTTCGAGCATGTCCACGGGGTAACGCTTGCCGTAAAAATGCCCGGGAATGTCCAGCGAGATCAAGTCGACATAACGGACCTCGGGGTAGCGTTGGCGAAACGCCCGAACTTCGGCGAGCAGGTCAGCGCAGACAGCGTCCATCGTGTTCATCCTTTGTGGTTATCAGGTGTAGACCCAGAGCACGCGGGTCAGGTGCTCGGTGAGGTTGCCGTAACGGCAACGGGTGTGACTGTCGAATTGAAAGCTGTCGCCGGCCTTGAGCGTGACCGGGTCTTGATCGTCGCCCAGCCACAACGTCAGTTCGCCTTCGAGGACGTAACCGCCCTGCTCCGAGCTGTCGGTCAGATGGCGGTCGCCGCTGCTGGCGCCGGCCTCAAGGTGACTTTCGAGCATGGAGAATGATGCGCGGATCTGCGGCGACACCAGAATGTCGGTGATGCCGTTGGCGAAATACAACGTGCGCCGCTCGTCCGGCCGGGTGACCCACGGCAGTTCCTTGGGCTTGGGCAGACTGTAGAAATAGGTGGTCGGCACGCCGAAGGTTTCGCTGATCGCCGTCAGGTCCGCCACCGTCGGCCGTGACAGGCCGCGCTCCACTTGCGAAAGGAAACCCACGGAGCGGCCGATCTTGTCGGCCAGCTCCTTGAGGGTCCATTTCTTGTGCTTGCGCAGGTCGTGAATCAGGATCGCCAGCGCCGCGATTTCTTCTTGCTTGTCCATCACAGGGATTCCAGGTCAGAGGCTGTCGCGCAGTCGGTACCAGGCCTTGCCGATCGCTTCGAGCGGCGCCGCGAGGTATTTGCCGCCGGGAAAGCTGCCATTACTCAAGCCTTGATACAACGCCAATTCATCCGCGTTGCCGAGGATCGCGTCGGACACTGCACGTGCGGCAGCCAGTGTCGGCAGCACGCCGTGGCCTGAATAGCCTTGCAGCCAGTAACGATTGCGCTCGCCGCCGACATCCGGTGTGCGGTTGATCGTCAAGTCGATATGGCCGCCCCAGGCGAACTCGATATCGACACCCGTGAGTTGCGGGAACACCCGTTGCAGGAACGGCCGGGTGGCTGCCGCGATGTCTTTGGGCATGCCGCCGAGATAGGTGCAGCCAC
>NZ_QAIU01000022.1:0-2294 GCF_003061205.1 Pseudomonas sp. HMWF006 | reverse complement strand
ATAGATCCAATGTGGGAGCGAGCTTGCTCGCGAAGGCCGCGCTGCCGATCTACAGACTGAACCCACCATCCAGCGGAATGATATTCCCGGTCATATAAGCCCCAGCCGTACTCGCCAGACTGATCGCCAACGCCGCCATCTCCTCCTCGCGCCCCCAACGTTTCATCGGGATCAGCGCCGTATCCTCGGCCAGCGCCTGCTCATCGTTGCCGATATGCCGGGTCATCTTGCTCGGAAACCGTCCCGGTGCAATCACGTTGACGTTGATGTGCTGGCTCACCAGCTCCCGGGCCAGAATCCGCGACAACTGATGCAGGGCGGCTTTACTCGGCCCGTAGGCATAAGCCTGCTCGCCAAAGGAAGAAATCCCCGCCACCGAGCCGATGTTGATGATCCGCGCCGGATTCGCTGCCGAACCGGCCTTGCGCAACAACGGCAGAAACTGCTGGATGCAGCTGAACACTGATGTCACGTTGAGCTGCATGACCTTTTCCCAGCCCTTGACCGGGTAACTCTCCAGTGGCGCGCCCCAAGTGGTGCCGGCGTTGTTGACCAGAATATCCAGGTGAGTGATCTGCTCGCCCAGACGCGCGGCGAGTGCGTGCACGCCGTCTTCGCTGGCCAGATTCGCCGCCACGCCGTGACAAGTGCCCAAGGCACCGAGTTCTTCAGCGGTTTGATGGCAGGCTTCGGCGTCGCGGGAGCAGACGTAAACACGGGCGCCGGCCTCGACAAAAGCCTTGGCGATCATTTTGCCGATACCACGGGTGCCGCCGGTCACCAGAGCGGTGCGGCCTTGCAGGGAGAAGTACGGATGCATGGCGAGTCCTGAGGATTAGGGATCAGTACACCCTAGTCGTCAGCCACGAAAAGCGGAGCCACTATTTTTGCAGGGAATGGGGGGCCATGCGGCCAGCTTCGAGTTGCAAGCTGCAAGCGGCAAGTAAAAGCAGGGTGGCCACTTGCAGCTTGCAGCTTGCAGCTTGCAGCTTGGGGCTGCTTTTAAGCTCTCACGCGCAGCGTGAGCCCTTTGAGGAAATTGCGCAGCAACTGGTCGCCGCACGGACGGTAGTTGGTGTGGCCGACCTTGCGGAACAGCGCGCTCAGCTCAGGCTTGGACACCGGAAACTCGGCGGCCTTGAGGATCGCGTGCATGTCGTCTTCTTTCAGCTCGAAGGCCACACGCAGCTTTTTCAGGATGATGTTGTTGGTGACCGGGACTTCGATCGGCTGCGGCGGACGGCTTTCGTCCTTGCCACGCTTGAAGATCACCAGACCGTCGAGGAAGTGCGCGATGACTTCGTCCGGGCAACGCACGAAACCTTCTTCGTCTTCTTCTTTCTTGTCGAGCCAGGTCACCACGTCGGCAAGGGTGACGTCCATGCCGCCGAGTTTGATGATCTCGACCACTTTCTTGTCGCTGATGTCGAGCATGTAGCGCACGCTGCGCAGTACGTCGTTATGAACCATGTCGGTATTCCTGATAAGCGTTGTGGGCAGCACGCGGGCGTACTGCCGGAATGTGTGGCGGCAGCGGAAGCCTTAGAACTTCTCTTTGCCGGACAGATAGCGCCACTGGCCGACCGGGACTTTGCCGATCGAGACGCCGCCAATGCGGATGCGGCGGATGCCGATGACCTTCAGGCCCACCGCTTCGCAGAACTGGGCAATGATCCCCGGCTGCGGATTCTTCATGGCGAAGCGCAGGCGGTTTTCGTTCTGCCAGCTGGCCTTGACCGGCGGCAGCTCCTTGCCCTTGTGAGTCAGGCCGTGCTGCAAGCGGTTGAGGCCGTGGGCGACCATGTCACCTTCGACTTCGACCACATATTCCTGCTCGATCTTGGCTGCATCGGCAGTGAGCTTGCGCAGGATCTTCCAGTCCTGGGTGAACACCAGCAGGCCGCTGGCCTTGGGCTGCAGGTCGGCGCTGGCGGTCAGGCGCAGGAAGTGCCCGCGCAACGGGCGTTTGCCATAGCGGTGCTCCTCGCTGAGGGTCTCGGCGCTCAGCGATTGCATGGCGGTGTCGACATCCATGCCCGCCGGCACGTTCAGCAGAATCGTCACCGGCTCCGGCGCGGTGGCCTTGGCGTCCTTGTCGAGCTCGACTTTCTGGTCGCCCACCTTGAATTGCGGCTCGTCGATGACTTCGCCGTCCACGGTGACCCAGCCGCCCTCGATGAACAGCTCGGCCTCGCGGCGGGAGCAACCCACCAGTTCGATGAGGCGTTTGGAGAGGCGAATCGGGTCAGTCATGACAGGGCCGTAACAAAAAAGGGGTGGGCATTGTACCTGTG
>NZ_QAIU01000204.1:0-12389 GCF_003061205.1 Pseudomonas sp. HMWF006 | reverse complement strand
CGTCAGGCCTGCTGCGTTCATGAACATGCGCATCAGGCTGGCTGGCCCTGATCTGGCTCGGCAGTGTGGGCGTGCTGTTTATCGCCGCCAGCCTGATGCGCATGTTCATGAACGCAGCAGGCCTGACGACGCACTGAAGCACCCCGTCCCGGCGCCTTCGGGTACGGATTTGAAACCCTCCATCTGGAGGGTTTTTTTTGCCTCGGGTTTATTTGCGTGCTTTGAGGATGACGAATTTCGGCGTGGCCGCGACTTGCTCGACGCCGCGGAACAGCCGCGCCAGTTTGCTGTGATAACCCAGGTGACGATTGCCGACGATGTACAGCGCTCCGCCGACCACCAGCGCCTCGCGGGCCTGCTGGAACATGCGCCAGGCGAGGAAGTCGCCGACCACCTGCTGCTGATGGAACGGTGGGTTGCACAGCACCACGTCCAGCGATTGCGCCGCTTGCCCGGCCAGGCCATCACCGGCCCGGACGGTCACGTCGCGATCGCCGAGGGCCGCATGCCAGTTTTCCGCAGCTGATTGAACTGCCATGAACGATTCATCGACCAGCGTGTAATGTGCCTCGGGGTTTTGCAGGGCGCTGGCAATTGCCAGCACACCGTTACCGCAGCCCAGGTCGGCGACTTGCGCGCTGCCGAGGTTCTTGGGCAGATGCGGAAGGAAGGCGCGGGTGCCGATGTCGAGACCTTCGCGGCAGAACACGTTGGCGTGGTTGAGCAATTCGATCGCCGGTTCCTCGAGGCGGTAGCGCGACGGGTAGGGCGAGCTCGCCGGGACTTTCGCTTCGGGCGTCGCGATCAGCAGGCGAGCCTTTTTCACTGCCAGTGAGGCTTGCACCGGACCGATGTAGCGTTCCAGCAGATCGCCAGCGGCGCGTGGCAAGTGCTTGACCATCGCCGCAGCAATAACCTGCGCACCCGGGGCCAGTTGTCCTTGCAGGCGGATCAATTGTTCTTCGAGCAGTGCCAGGGTTTTCGGTACGCGGATCAGCACGCGATCAAACGGCCCGACCAGCGGTTCACTCGCCGGGATGCCGCGAATGGCGTCGAACGCCTGGCCATTGCGCAGCAGATTCTTCTCCAGTCCCTGAAAGCCCAGAAACGAATCGCCGCTGCTGACCACATCGACGTTGCCCAGCAGGCTGGCCGCCAGCGCACCGAAACTGTCATTGAGCACCAGTACCCGGGTGTCGGCCGTCGGCTGCTGCGCAGCCAGATGATTGAGCAGGTATTCGTCGGCGGCATCGAAGGCTTGCAGCGGTTCGTTCTGCTGTTCGGGCTGGCGGATCAGGTCGAGTTGGGCGAAAGGCGTATCGAGCAAAGGCATGGGGCGGGGACTCAGGGTAATCGGGGGATGTCCCGCTGCCTGTACCGTGCGGCGGAACCGACCGAGTGAACTGCAGTGCGAACAGCTCGCCTTATCACTCGGAAAGGTCACAAATGGTACGTTTTTTTCTCTGGAAATACTCGCAGGTTTTAATTTTGGTGCAAGGCGTCGGGTCTAGATTATGCCGGCTCTGGCGGCCGCTATGACGGCAGAAATTTTGTTGCAGACATGGAGTTTCTCGATCACGTTTTGCACGTGATAGTTCACCGTGCGCTCGCTCAGGCTGAGGATTTTCGAAATCTCATAGGCCGTTTTGCCTCCGGCGGATAATTGCAGAACCTCCAGTTCCCGTGGGGACAGGCGCGGTTGGCTAGGTTTGGCGGGCCGTGTGGGGAGTGTCCGAGCGAACAACTCACTCAGGTGGCTGGTGGCATAGAACATGTAGCCAAAATGCTCATACAGCTCGAGCGGGCTGATCGGGCAATGCTTTCGGGCCAGGCTGAGGATGCTGCACAAGCCACTCTCCTCGTGGTGAAACGCTTGAGACCAACCATGTTGCAGGCCATATTGCTGCAGCGCCCCCCACAACTCCGGGGTATCTTTATATACCGCTTTATCCCAGACGATGGGCATCATTGAATGATTGCAGTGTGCTATTACCGGGTCGATTTTCTTGTATTCGTTCAATTCATATTGCAGGTTCCATTCTTGAGGGTAGTTGTTGATTTGCAAAGGATTAAGATGCATTTCCCGTTGGGGCGAAGTAACTGAAACTGCACAGAAGTTAAACCCGAGGTTTTCGGCGAATCTCAGCAAGATGGGATAGGCCGTATCTATTTCCTTTGCGAAAGTCAGTTGCTTTAACTGCGACTCCTTCCACGTTTCCATTACAAGCTCTCCATGATTGTAGCGGGGGTGCGAATGGATCCAAAAATCCGGCACGCTCCGGAGTGTAGGACGTTTCTTACGGCAGGTAATAAATTATTTTGGTCTTGAAAGTGAAAAAGTATTCATTAAGCGTTCTTAGCGACGGATGAGTTCTGATATTTAAATCGTCATCTTAAGGGGGGCGTTATCGCTCCGCTGCGAACCGTCCAAATAATTTTAATTATCTAATGTGGGTGCACTGGCGAATACCATTAGCAATCATCGGTGTTTAGACCGGCGGATTTGCGGGACACTGGCGGCAATCGTTCAATGGAGCGCCCCATGACCGCCACTGCAGAGAAATACACCACACAGACCCTGCTTGATGTACGGCCCTTGACCCCAAGCCTGTTCACCTTGCGCACCAGCCGCGATGCAGGCTTTCGCTTTCGGGCGGGGCAGTTCGCCAGGCTGGGGGTGAACAAGGCTGACGGCAGCATCGTCTGGCGTGCTTATTCGATGGTGTCGTCACCGTTCGACGAGTTTCTCGAGTTCTTTTCCATTGTGGTCCCGGGTGGCGAGTTCACCAGCGAACTGAGCCGCTTGCAGGCGGGGGACACGTTGCTGGTCGACCGTCAGGCATTCGGTTATCTGACCCTGGATCGTTTCAGCGACGGGCGGGATTTGTGGCTGTTGGCCACTGGCACAGGCGTGGCGCCGTTTCTGTCGATCCTGCAGGACTTCGAGGTCTGGGAGAAATTCGAGCGCATTATTCTGGTGTACAGCGTGCGCGAGGCACGGGAACTGGCCTACCAGCCATTGCTGGCCGAACTGGCGCAGCGCGATTACCTCAGCGAGTACGCGCACAAGTTGCAGTTCATCCCGACGGTGACCCGTGAAGCGCAGCCCGGTGCGTTGAGCGGACGCATCACCACGCTGATCGAAAACGGTGAGCTGGAGCGTGCAGCCGGCGTGGAAATCTCGCCCGAGCATTCGCGGGTGATGCTGTGCGGCAATCCGCAAATGATCGACGACACGCGCGCGCTGTTGAAAAAGCGCCACATGAGTCTTGCCCTGAGCCGCCGGCCGGGCCAGGTGGCGGTGGAAAACTACTGGTAAACAAACGGCGCCCGAAGGCGCCGTCTGTTTGTCGTGCAGGGTTCAGGGCCGGTTGTTCTGGGCCTTGAGCAGATCGCGGATCTCGCCGAGCAATTCCTCTTCCTTGGTCGGAACCGGTGGCAGCGTCGGGGCCACGGCCTCTTCGCGCTTGAGGCGATTGATGGCTTTGACACCCATGAAAATCGCGAACGCGACGATCATGAAGTCGAGAATGCTCTGGATGAATTTGCCGTAGGCCATCACGACCGCAGGGGCGCTGCCCTCGGCGGCCTTGAGCGTTATGGCGAGATCGCTGAAGTCCACCCCGCCGATCAACAGGCCGATCGGCGGCATGATCACGTCACCGACAAACGACGAAACAATCTTGCCGAAGGCTGCACCGATGATGATACCGACGGCCATGTCGACCACATTGCCTTTGACCGCGAAGGCCTTGAACTCACTTAGCACGCCCATAGGTTATTTCCTTGTTACAGATGAGTTTGGTGTACGCAGTGTAAATCAGCAAAACGCGTCCTGCGCGAAACACCTTCTTACAATGCCCGTTTTTATCGACACATTAATCGACGAATAGTTTGCAAAGTGCCACTAATCGCGCGCGAAATACGCCGTAACTCGCTGATCGGGAAGCTAAATTTCTCAATCATCGAGTTACGAACTTTCTATTTATGTTTGCCGGTTTTGCCCTCTAGCCTCTGATTGGCGCACCTGGATGCGCCCAAAAAACCAGAGGAACCTGATATGAATCCCACGCTTGGCTTAGGGGCATTTCCCCATCGCCGTACTCTTGGCGTACTCACCGCCAGCCTGTTGACCTTCTCCGTACACGCCGCGCCCCTGACCCGGGACAACGGCGCGGCGGTGGGCGACAACCAGAACTCGCAAACCGCCGGAGCCAATGGCCCGGTGCTGCTGCAGGATGTGCAATTGATCCAGAAGCTGCAGCGGTTCGACCGCGAGCGAATCCCCGAGCGCGTGGTGCATGCCCGCGGTACCGGCGCCCATGGCACCTTCACGGTGACCAATGATCTGAGCGACCTGAGCAAGGCCAAGGTGTTCGCCGCCGGCCAGAGCACCCCGGTGTTCGTGCGTTTTTCCGCCGTGGTGCACGGCAACCACTCCCCCGAAACCCTGCGTGATCCGCGCGGTTTCGCCACCAAGTTCTATACCGCCGATGGTAACTGGGATCTGGTCGGCAACAATTTTCCGACGTTCTTCATTCGCGATGCGATCAAATTCCCGGACATGGTGCATGCGTTCAAGCCCGATCCGCGCACCAATCTGGATGACGACTCGCGTCGTTTCGACTTCTTCTCCCATGTACCGGAAGCGACGCGCACCCTGACCGAGCTGTATTCAAATTCGGGAACGCCGGCCAGTTATCGCGAGATGGACGGTAACGGTGTACATGCCTACAAGTTGATCAATGCCAAAGGCGAAGTGCATTACGTCAAGTTCCACTGGAAGAGTTTGCAGGGGATCAATAACCTCACGCCGAAGGAAGTCAGCAAAGTTCAGGGTCAGGATTACAGTCATATGACCAACGATCTTGTAACTAACATTAATAAAGGTAACTTCCCTAAATGGGACTTGTACATTCAAGTGCTGAAACCACAAGATTTGTCCAAGTTTGATTTTGATCCGCTGGATGCAACCAAGATCTGGCCGGGTATTGCAGAACGAAAAGTTGGACAAATGGTGTTGAACCGTAATCCGGCTAATGTGTTTCAGGAAACTGAACAAGTAGCGATGGCGCCGGCCAATGTTGTGCCGGGAATCGAACCTTCGGAAGATCGCTTATTGCAAGGTCGCGTATTCTCTTATGCCGATACTCAGATGTATCGCCTGGGTGCCAATGCGCTGCAACTGCCGATCAACGCCCCTAAAGTTGCGGTCAATAACGGCAATCAGGATGGTGCGATGAACTTCGGCGCAACGCAGTCTGGCGTGAATTACCAGCCGAGCCGTCTGCAGCCGCGCGAAGAGCCGCGAGACGCCCGTTACAGCCAGTTGGCACTGTCGGGCAGCACCCAGCAGGCGAAGATCCAGCGCGAGCAGAACTTCAAGCAGGCCGGCGATCTGTACCGTTCCTTCAACAAGCAGGAGCGTCAGGACCTGATCGACAATTTCGGCGGCTCCCTGGCCACCACCGACGACGAGAGCAAGCACATCATTCTGTCCTTCCTTTATAAGGCCGATCCGGAATACGGCACCGGCGTGACCAAAGTGGCCAAGGGTGACCTGGGCCGGGTCAAGGCACTGGCGGCGAAACTGGTCGACTGATCCCGACGCCATGCAATGCGGGGCCTGATTCAGGCCCCGTTCTACCCAAGGAGAGCGTTTATGCGTCCTTATCTTTTACTGTTGCTCGGATGCCTGTCCTTCGCAGCGCAGGCCGAACAGAGCCCCGAGGCGATCAAGGCACAACTGCAGGACTACTATTTTGATGCCGCCCGCCGCGGTGACGTGCCGATGCTCGACACCTTCATCGAGTCCGGCTATTCCCTTGATACCCGCGACAGCAAGGGCTACACCGCGTTGATTCTGGCGGCGTATCACGGCCAGGGCGCGGCAGTAGACCGCTTGCTGGCGGCGGGCGCTGATGCCTGCGCGCAGGACCTGCGTGGCAACACGGCGCTGATGGGCGCAATTTTCAAGGGCGAGATCCAGATCGCCCGGCGATTGATGGCCACCGATTGCAATGCCGACCAGCGCAATGGCGCCGGACAGACTGCGGCGATGTACGCCGGGCTGTTCAAGCGCGTCGAATTGCTCGACGCGCTCAAGGCCAAAGGGGCCGACCTCAATGCCGAAGACCCGCTGGGCAACAGCGCCGCGCGTCTGGCCAGTGGCGAGATCCGTATTGCCGCGCCGCGCTGAGCTGCGGCGTCTGCGTTATCATCGCGGTTTTGCTCCGGGGGTTCAGATGGCCAAGGCCAAGCGCATGTATGGCTGCACCGAATGCGGCGCAACATTTCCCAAATGGGCCGGGCAGTGCGGTGAATGCGGTGCCTGGAACACCCTGACCGAAACCATGATCGAAAGCGGCGGAGCGACAGCGCCGACCGGGCGCACCGGCTGGGCTGGACAACAGGCGCAGATCAAGACCCTGGCCGAAGTCAGCATCGAAGAGATTCCGCGTTTTTCCACCGCCTCCGGTGAACTGGATCGCGTGCTGGGTGGCGGTCTGGTCGACGGTTCCGTGGTGCTGATCGGTGGTGATCCCGGTATCGGCAAGTCGACGATTCTGTTGCAAACCCTGTGCAATCTCGCCAAGAGCATGCCGGCGCTGTACGTCACCGGCGAAGAGTCCCAGCAACAAGTGGCCATGCGTGCCCGCCGTCTCGGGTTGCCTCAGGATCAACTGCGGGTGATGACCGAAACCTGCATCGAAACCATCATCGCCACGGCCCGTCAGGAAAAACCCAAGGTGATGGTGATCGACTCGATCCAGACGATCTTCACCGAGCAATTGCAATCGGCGCCCGGCGGCGTTTCGCAAGTGCGTGAGAGTGCGGCGTTGCTGGTGCGCTACGCCAAGCAAAGCGGCACCGCGATTTTCCTCGTTGGCCACGTCACCAAGGAAGGCGCACTCGCCGGCCCCCGGGTGCTTGAGCACATGGTCGACACCGTGCTGTATTTCGAGGGCGAATCCGATGGCCGGTTGCGCTTGCTGCGCGCGGTGAAGAACCGTTTCGGTGCGGTCAATGAACTGGGCGTGTTCGGCATGACCGACAAGGGCCTTAAAGAGGTTTCCAACCCATCGGCGATTTTCCTCACCCGCGCCCAGGAAGAAGTCCCGGGCAGTGTGGTAATGGCGACGTGGGAAGGCACCCGGCCGATGCTGGTGGAAGTGCAGGCGCTGGTCGATGACAGCCATCTGGCCAACCCGCGTCGGGTGACGCTGGGGCTGGATCAGAACCGCCTGGCGATGTTGCTCGCGGTGCTGCACCGCCACGGCGGCATTCCGACCCACGATCAGGACGTGTTCCTCAACGTGGTCGGTGGGGTCAAGGTGCTGGAAACAGCGTCCGACCTGGCGTTGATGGCGGCGGTGATGTCGAGCCTGCGCAACCGGCCGCTGCCCCACGATCTGCTGGTGTTTGGCGAAGTGGGCCTGTCGGGCGAAGTGCGTCCGGTGCCGAGCGGGCAGGAGCGCTTGAAAGAAGCTGCCAAGCATGGCTTCAAACGGGCGATCGTGCCGAAGGGCAATGCGCCGAAGGAATCCCCGCCGGGTTTGCAGATCATCGCCGTGACCCGCCTCGAACAGGCCCTCGACGCGCTCTTCGAATAACTTGAACCCACCGCATAACCTGTAGGAGCTGGCCAGCCAGCGCCTACAGGATTCAATTGTGGATTCTAGATTTCGATCAGGGCGCCCAGTTCGCGCTCCAGTTCGGCTTCGTCAGCCAGGTTCAGCTCGATCAGCCGCCGCAAGCGCTGGATCGATTCCAGGCCGATATGCCGGCAGACAAAACCCAACTGACCCTGATCTTCATGGGCCAGATGCACATCCATCTGGATATCGACGTCATCGCTCAGATGGATGTCGACGAAAAAATCCTGCTCCGCATTCCCCAGCCACGGCTCGGGCCGCTCGATCAGCAGCCCTTTGAGTGACAGGTCGATCAGCTTGACCGGCCAGATGAATTGGCCCTGACTCAGCTCGGTTCTGGCATCGAACGCAATACGTTTGAAGCGACGGCGATTGGCTGGGTGTTCGCTCATGACGCAATCCTCGGAAGAGTTCGCTGACTATAGACCCGACCAATGGGTGCCTGCCAATCAACCAAGCGTCTAGACCAATGTCGGGGTATGGCCTTTGGCGCCAGTAGCGCTAAACTCGGGGTGGCTGTCTTTCTTGTCCACCCTGGCTGGAATAATAAAATGAAAAATAATAATAGCCTGCTGCGCCACTTACCCTGGCTAGTGCTGGCAATCGTAGGAGCGTGCGCCCTGGGCGTAGTGGCATTACGCCGAGGAGAGGCGATCAACGCCTTGTGGATCGTGGTCGCTGCCGTGGCCATTTATCTGGTCGCGTACCGTTACTACAGTCTGTTCATCGCCAACAACGTGATGCAACTCGACCCGCGTCGGGCCACCCCCGCCGTGCTCAACAACGACGGTCTGGACTATGTGCCGACCAACAAACACATTCTTTTCGGTCACCACTTCGCAGCGATTGCTGGCGCAGGGCCTCTGGTCGGGCCAGTGCTGGCGGCGCAGATGGGGTATCTGCCCGGCACGCTGTGGCTGATTGCCGGCGTGGTGCTGGCGGGCGCCGTGCAGGACTTCATGGTCCTGTTCATGTCGACCCGGCGCAACGGCCGTTCCCTGGGTGACATGGTGCGTGAGGAAATGGGCCGTATCCCCGGCACCATTGCCCTGTTCGGCTGCTTCCTGATCATGATCATCATCCTCGCGGTGCTGGCGCTGATCGTGGTCAAGGCGCTGGCCGAGAGCCCGTGGGGCATCTTCACCGTGATGGCGACCATCCCGATCGCGATGTTCATGGGCATTTACATGCGCTACATCCGCCCGGGCCGCATCGGCGAGATCTCCGTGGTCGGCGTATTGCTGCTGCTCGGGTCGATCTGGCTCGGTGGGCAGATTGCCGCTGATCCGGTGTGGGCCAAGGCGTTCACCTTCACTGGCGTGCAGATTACCTGGATGCTGGTCGGTTACGGCTTTGTGGCTGCATCGCTACCGGTGTGGCTGATTCTGGCGCCGCGTGACTATCTGTCGACTTTCCTCAAGATCGGTACCATCGTCGCCTTGGCGATCGGCATTCTGGTGACCATGCCCGAGCTGAAAATGCCGGCATTGACCCAGTTCGTCGACGGCACCGGCCCGGTGTGGAAGGGCGGTCTGTTCCCGTTCCTGTTCATCACCATCGCTTGCGGTGCGGTGTCCGGTTTCCATGCCCTGATTTCTTCGGGCACCACGCCGAAGCTTTTGGATAACGAAACCAACGCCCGTTACATCGGTTACGGCGGCATGCTGATGGAGTCGTTCGTGGCGATCATGGCCATGGTTGCCGCTTCGGTAATCGAGCCAGGCGTGTACTTCGCCATGAACAGCCCGGCCGCCGTGGTCGGCAGTGATGCCGCGTCAGTGGCGCAAATGGTCACGAGCTGGGGCTTCGCGATCACGCCGGAAGCGCTGCAAGCCGTGGCTCACGACATCGGCGAGACCACCATTCTGGCCCGTGCCGGTGGTGCGCCGACCCTGGCGGTCGGTATCGCGCAGATCCTGCACAGTGTCCTGCCGGGTGAGAACACCATGGCGTTCTGGTACCACTTCGCGATCCTGTTTGAAGCGCTGTTCATCCTGACTGCTGTGGACGCCGGCACCCGTGCCGGGCGCTTCATGCTGCAGGACCTGCTCGGCTCCTTTGTGCCGGCGCTCAGACGTACCGAATCGTGGACCGCCAACCTGATTGCCACCGCCGGTTGTGTGGCGATGTGGGGCTGGTTGCTGTATCAAGGCGTGATTGACCCATTGGGCGGCATCAACACCTTGTGGCCACTGTTCGGTATCTCCAACCAGATGCTGGCCGGTATCGCGCTGATGCTCGGCACCGTGGTCCTGATCAAAATGAAGCGCCAGCGCTACATTTGGGTCACTCTGCTGCCAGCCACCTGGCTGCTGATCTGCACCACCACGGCGGGCTTCATCAAGTTGTTCGACGCCAACCCGGCGATCGGCTTCCTGTCGCTGGCCAAGAAATACAGCGATGCGCTGGCCAATGGTCAGGTGCTGGCACCGGCGAAGAGCATCGACCAGATGCAGCACGTGATCTTCAACGCTTACACCAACGCAACGCTTACCGCGCTGTTCCTGTTCGTGGTCTTCAGCATCCTGTTCTACGCGCTCAAAGTCGGCATCGCCGCCTGGGGCAAAAAAGAGCGTACGGATAAAGAATCGCCATTCCAGGCCCTGCCGGATGCGTAACCAGAGGATTGCACCATGTTCAATGACCTGAGTCGCCTCGGTAAATACCTCGGTCAGGCCGCGCGCCTGATGGTCGGCATGCCCGACTACGACACCTACGTCGAGCATATGCAAACCAAACACCCGGACAAACCGGTGATGAGCTACGAGATGTTCTTTCGCGAACGTCAGGAAGCCCGTTACGGTGGCAAGGGTGGGCCGAAGTGCTGTTGAGCTGACAGCGCAAGGTTGAGGTAATCCCTGTGGGAGCGAGCCTGCTCGCGAATACGGAGTGTCAGTTGATGAATAATTTGACTGGCACACCGCTTTCGCGAGCAAGCTCGCTCCCACATTTGTTTTTGTGTTGTTCATTCATTTGAAGGAGATCGAGTTTTGTCCTCTCCCATTCCGGTCACGGTACTCAGCGGTTTTCTCGGCGCCGGCAAGACCACCTTGCTGCGGCACCTGCTCAAAGCCGAGCACGGCCTGAAAATCGCCGTGATCGAAAACGAATTCAGCGACGCCGGCATCGACACTCAGTTGCTGGGTGATGAGCCGGTGCAAGTCATGACCCTGGCCAACGGCTGCGTCTGCTGCACCATTCACACTGACCTGACCAAGGCCCTGTACCTGCTGCTCGAACGCCTGGACAGCGGCGAAATCGCCTTCGACCGTCTGGTGATCGAGTGCACTGGCCTGGCCGACCCGGCCCCGGTGGCGCAAACCTTCTTCATTGAGGAAGAACTGCGCGAGCGCTACCTGCTTGACGGCATCATCACCCTGGTGGATGCCGCCCACGCCGATCTGCACCTGACCCAGACCATCGCCCAGGCACAGATCGGTTTCGCCGACCGCTTGCTGGTGAGCAAGACCGATCTGGTGGACGAGGCGACGTTCACCGCGCTGAGCGAACGCCTGACGCGAATCAACCGTCGTGCGCCGATCCGCGTGGTCGAGCATGGCAACATCAATCTGGCTGAACTGCTGGATGTGCGCGGCTTCAACCTCAACGCTGATCTCGGCGGCGGGGTGAGTCTGCGTCCGGTCAGCAAGGCGCCCTCCATCGACCGTATCTCCAGCCTGGTGCTGCGCACTGAGCAACCGCTGGATATCGATCAGCTCAGCGAGTTCATGAATGAGCTGCTGGAAGACCACGGCAAGCAATTGCTGCGCTACAAAGGCGTACTGAACATCGCTGGTGAGGATCGGCGCCTGGTGTTTCAGGGCGTGCTGAAACTCTATGGTTTCGACTGGGATACCGAATGGGCCGAGGGTGAGGCTCGGGAAAGCGTAATTGTGTTTATTGCCGATGATTTGCCGGAAGAGAAGATTCGGGCGGGGTTTGCCAAAGTGGCTTCTGCCTGATGGATCTTGGTTGTCAGTGATGGCCTCTTCGCGAGCAAGCTCGCTCCCACAGGAGACCGTATTCTGTCCAGAGAAATGCGGTCAACTGTGGGAGCGAGCTTGCTCGCGAAGGCGATCTAACCGACAGCACAATGCTCAAGGTCTGAACCGAGCAGTGCCTGTTCAAGATGATCCAGATGTCGATTCATCAACATCCCGGCCGTGGAAGCATCGCCTCGCTCCACCGCCTCAATCAACGCCAGATGCTCCTGCCACGCGCAACAGCTGAGCGTCTGGCACTCACTTCGCGCAATCGCCAGTGACGTCAGCGGCACCAGACTGCCGAGAAAATGCGCCAGCGGGGCATTCCCCGCCATTTGCGCCAACTGCAGATGAAACTCTCCGGATAAGCGAATCGCCGCCCCCCGCCGATCCTGTTCGACGGCCAGGCGCTCGCGCTCGATCAGCGTGCGCACGCGCTTCAAAGCGTCTGCCTGCGGGCGCTGACAGGCCAGATACACCAGCGTGCTTTCGGTCAGGCGCCGCGCCTGCAGAGCTTGCCGTGTCTGCTCCGGGTCCGGTTCCGCCACCCGTGGCCGGTGATTGGCCCGCAGCACGATGATGTGCTCATGTGACAGTTGGGTCAGTACCCGGCGCACGTCTGCACGGCTGGCGCCGAACATGTCTTTCAGGCTGTCTTCGGTAAAACGGCTGGCCGAATGGATGCGCCGCTCGAGAATCGCATCGAACAGTCGCGGATACAGATCCGCCGCCGGTGCGCGCGGGCGGGAGA
>NZ_QAIU01000203.1:0-14263 GCF_003061205.1 Pseudomonas sp. HMWF006 | reverse complement strand
CTACGGTGGCGAACTGTTGGCCGTGGACAACTGGCTCAGCCAGCTCGGCGTACGCCAGCGGCAGCGTCGCGGGCAGGGTCTGGAATTCCATCAGCTGCGCGAATTCCGCGAAGGCGACAGCCTGCGTCAGATCGACTGGAAGGCCACCGCCCGCCAGCGCACGCCGATTGCCCGGGAGTATCAGGACGAGCGCGATCAGCAAATCATCTTCATGCTTGACTGTGGTCGACGGATGCGCAGCCAGGACGATGAGCTGTCGCATTTCGATCACGCACTCAATGCCTGCCTGCTGCTCAGTCATGTGGCATTGCGTCAGGGCGATGCGGTGGGGCTGAGCACCTTCGCCGGCGATCAACCGCGCCATCTGGCGCCTGTCAAAGGCAGCGGCCAGCTCAATGTGTTGCTAAACAGCGTCTACGATCTCGACAGCACGCAACGCCCTGCCGACTATCAGGCTGCAGTCAATCAGCTACTGCTTCGGCACAAGCGCCGGGCGCTGGTCATTCTCGTGACCAACCTGCGCGATGAAGACGATGATGAACTGCTCAACGCGGTCAAACGCCTGAGCACGCAACATCGGGTGCTGGTGGCCAGCCTGCGTGAAGAGACGCTGGATACGTTACGCCAGACCACGGTGCAAACGCTGCCTGAGGCGTTGGCTTATTGCGGGACGGTGAATTACTTGAATGAGCGGGCAGAACTCCATGAGCGCTTGAGTGCGCATGGCGTTCCGGTGGTGGATGTTCGGCCCCCGGAGTTAGGGGCCGAGTTGGTGACACAGTATCTGCAGTGGAAACGAGCGGGAAACCTGTAGCGTCTTCGCTCCCAGCCTCAGGGCCGCTCGACCACGGTGAATACAAATTGCTTACTGTCGAAAGGCTTTCCTTTGGGGTCACGAATTTGTGCCTGGATGGTCATGCTTCCCGCTGCACTGGCCCTGAAGTTTTCATACGCCTCGCCTCGAATATTGGTTTTAGTTCGCAACTCTTGCTCGACGCCGTTCTTGATCCAGACTACCTCCACGCCCTCAAGGGGCGCTTGACTGACAGCAGAAAAGATCAGCGCATAGATGAGTGTCAATTCTCCCACCTGAATCACTTGATTTCCCGGTACAGTCAGTCGCTTCACCTAGGGAACATCAATTGGCACCGCTAGAGATTGTATTTCCCAGCCGGCAAGGCCGCCCTTGACCAAGGCTTGTAAAAAACCCTGCCTGATCAAGGGACGTTTGAAGATGACCATTGCGATCCCGTCTTCATTCGTTTTGCTCTGTAAGAGCGAGACGTTTTCAAATGTCCACTTCACCCACACATCCGGCAGAGGTTTCCCCGTCAAGGCCGAAACAACAGTCGCACCCACATGGACTTGCTGCCCCGGTGAATCGACGCTGAACAGCGACTTTATTTGACGAGGTTCATCAAGGAAAAACGCAAACGAAACCGATTCCGAATACTGCGCATCGCCCACCGTCGCCGTCAGCTCAATGGCCCCCGGCGTAGTGGGCACAAAACGGATCTTCGCAACCCCGTAGAAGTTCGTCACCGTGGTAACCACGCCCAGCTCCGGGCTGCGCCAGGTTACCGTCAGGCCCGCCATCGGCCTGCCACTGACAGACGAGACCACGCTGATCTGTTCAGACACCGCCTCGCCCCACAGCAGCGTCTGCGTGGCTCGCTGACTGGCAAGGATTTTCAGCACTTGAGTTCCCGACCCCAATGACATTGCATTGGCCGGGGACAGCCTGGCCAGTTTCGATGAGGCCAGGCGCAGGGCAAAGCTGGCGTCCTTCAGATCGCCGGTCACGAAGGTGTAAGGAAAACCCGCGTTGCTGAAAGATATAGGCGTTCCAAGACCGGGATATTCGAAACGGATCCCAGACTCGGCAGGCCCTGCCCCGCTCATCCCCAGGGTCAGTTGATGATCGAACAAGGGGCTGTTTTGCGCAGCCATCACATGGATGGTGTGCTGAGCGCGGCGGCGCGGGAAGCAGGTTACCTCCCCCCAGGGCTGCGCTGGCTGACCATCGAAACTGACCGTCACGCCCTTCCACGGATCGACCTCCAGCGCTTCGACGGTCATTGACTGCGAATCCCGATAGCCGTCATAGGGGCTGAACAGCGATGCCTGCACCGTTTTCTGCCCGGCAGAGGTGGGCACAAACGGGAACCCGCTCCAGCCATCGGCGGCGGTATTCATTTCGTGGGTTTTTTCCTCCGCCACCCAACTGACGGGTGCCTGATCGACGGCACGGTCGGTGAAATGCGAAACCACCTGGACCCACATCCACGCCGAATCCTCGTTCACTACGGGCTCGATCGGCGATTCACGCCACGCTTCGATGCGGACTTTGTTGTGCGCCAGGTCCATGGGTTTGGGCGTGGCAGCAAAGTCCAGCTGAGGGAGCGCCAGCGACAATGAAAACTGGCCAGGTTGCTCGCTGGCGGAAAAATCCAATGTCCACAGCGCCCCGCCATCACTCAACGGTTGCCCGGCATTCAGTGCTGGCTGCACTGTCGCGGCCAATGCTTCGGCGGAGGTACCCGACCATACCAGCCATGCCTGCAAGCCCACCAACGGGCTCAATGCATTGGGCAAAACGTTGAAGCGGTGCCGCGCGCCCAGGCACGGAAAAAGGCTGCGAGAATCCAGCTCAGCGTGGATTTGATCGAGCACCAGACTCAACTCTTCAGTCAGGTCTGCGGCGATCAGACGCCCGGACAATTCCCGTGGCAGTTCAACGCTTTCAAGGCGCAACACCAGATCGAACAGGCTGCTGATGCTGGACTCCGCCGTTGAGGCGAGTTGCCATTGCACCCCTGCCTGTACCAATGGCTTGGGGATGTCCAGATCGGCAGGTTGCAAGCCGATCGCGGGCGCCTCACCTCGCCAGTGCAAACTGATGTTTTTATCGGTCCACGGGCTGCCGCTAACCGGTTCGACTCGCAGCGTATGGATCTGCCCGCGACGGCACAGCACGCCCAGCGTATTGCGCTCGACTTCCATCCCGTCCAGAAAAATGTTGACCTGGTTTTTCCACGGACTGGTCGCGACAGCTGTGACATCGAACGACTGCTCGATCGCACTGGCCTCGGCATGTGCCTTGACGCTGGCCGTGACCGTCCTGGCTCCGGCGCTTTTTGGCGTGTAGAGCAAACTGGCCCAGCCACCGGCCCCGGTGACAGTGCGCACGATGTCGTCCTCGGGTGTCTCCCAGTCGACCAACGCATTGGTCACCGGATCGCCATCCCCCAGGGTCACGTCGTGTAATACCTGCACGCGCAGCAACACGCTTTCTTGCTCATCGACAATCGGAAACTTATTGGCGCCGCGCACCTCGCCGACCTTGACCCGGTTGCGCGCCAGTGACATGGGTTTATCCGGTGACGGCAACAGCAGCTTCGAGCAGACCAGTGACAATACAAACCGGCCGTCACTGCTGTCGTCGCTGGTCAGCGTCCAGACCGTGTCGACGCTGTCGACCGGCACGGGTTGTTCAAGCGCCGGGCTGACCACGACGCCCAATTGCGTCTGGCTATCGCCGCGCCAATGCAGCGACAGTTCAGAGTCCAACAAAGGACTGTCGACAGGCACGCGGATCTGCAAGGGATGGGCACTGCCACGATTCGGATAACCGGTCGCCTCCCAGCCCGTCGCGTTTTCGTCGACAATCACCGACAGCTCACGCCACGGGTCCGTGGCCAGTACGCGGACATCGAAGCGGCGTGAAACCACACCGCCAGCGTAATAAGGGCTGACAACTGACGCTTCGATGACGAACTCACCGGCCTGCGTTGGCTGGTAATCGAAATACGCCCAACCATCGTCACCGGAAACAGCGGCGCCTTTGACGCCTGCACCCGCTTGCGCCCAGGTCACGGTGCGCCCGCTGATGGCCTGCGCGGTGTAAAACGACACCACTCGAACACCCAATTGCACCTGTTGCCCGTATTCGAAAATCGGGTAGTAAGCCGCGTCCTTTTCCGCCCCGAAAGCCAAACGGTGATGCCCCAGCGATACGGGAATGGTGTAAGCCTCGGCGCGGTACTGGTTGAGCAGGTTCAGCGTCAACTCATGCTCTTGGTCATCGCCGAGGAAGGGGCAGTCGAGCAACCATTGGTCTTGCAGCGGCTGATCAACCTGCCAGTCGGGTGTCGCCAGAATTGCGTCTTGCGGATTGCCTTGGATGATCAGTGCAGCCTTGGTTTCACGCCAGCTATTGTCCGGCTCAGGCACAAAGGTCAATCGGTGAGAATCGGTGTCTGTCGCGCCAATGCACAGGTGCAACGTACGGCCTGGCGCCAGGGTCTCTTGGTCTATCTGCAACGCCTGCAACGCCAGCGGCGCCAGACGCAATTGGATGTCGACGTGGGTGATACGCAGTCTCGAAGCCTCAATATGCGCTTCATTCAGAGGGCTGGTAATTTCAAGACGAAGTATGTCGCCACGCGCAATCGGCAGTTCCAGCGCCTGTTCGTATTTAATCGGCCTGAACTCCAGCGGTTGTCCCGCTGCCAGTCGGGCCCGGTCTTGCTCGCTGTTGCGCGAGTCTCCAGGCTTGAGTTCAATCTCCAATAACAACTGCGTATCTCTCCAGAGGCGCAGCCAGCCTGATTCCTCGTGCCGTATCTCACAGAGGAAAGTCAGGGTGTAATGCGCGTCGACGCCGGGGTCTTTGGGCAAGGTCATCTCTTGTCTCACCCAGCCTCCGTCCACGGCTTGCAGAAAGGAGGTGACGTTACCCTCATACATTTCACTGCCGGTGCCGACCAGGCCACTTCTGCTCCAGTGCTCCAGATCGGTAAATTCGCCGTTGCGCACCAGACTCTCGTTCGCTTGAATCACCGGTTCATTCATGATTGCGCACTCCCTTGAGCATTGTGTTTTGACCAGTACGTTCAGCTTTGGTCACCATGTCTTCGACCGTTCGGGCAAAGGTCCGCTCGCCGGCCTTTGCGGTGTAGCGAACACGCAAGATGATGTCCGTCAGCGAGTTCAGCGTGGCCGCTTGCGGGCTTTTCAACGGCCAGGGAAAACTGATTTTCCAACTGGAAACCACCCCGGTATTTTCAAAAGGATTGAGCAAACCCTCGTCGGGTTTCATCGCCGTCAGACCGTTGTCGGCAACGCCTGTGGACAAGGCAATCTGCTGACCGCTACGCAGGTTGAACAACACATCCGAAGGCGCCGTGCCTGTCGGTTTGTGCAAATAGGCCACCGACTGCGCCGTGGCTCGGGTCGCCGTCATGCTGCCGATCTGCAGCAAAGTGGCTCGCACGTCCTCGTAGGGCCCGGTCAACACCGGCAGATCGACTTCTACCCCACTGATCTGGCGGCAGTAGTGCCCCGGATGATCACGATCAAACAATAGCTGCGTCAGTTTGAATTCCAGCGTGCCGCTCTCGCGCAATATTTTGAGCGCACTGGCCCAGCCGTCAGCGCCGGTTTGCAAGTCCACCCGGTCCTCGAACAACTGCCGCAGGGAGACGGTCTTCACCAGTTCCAGCCGCCGCTCGTGGCGCTGCAGGTATTCACGCTCCATACGCAGCAAATGCCCACGCAGGTGCTCGCCGGCCGTCAGACCATGCCGATGATCAAGCCAGACATTGGGCAGGGGAATCTGCGCATCGTAATCACCGGTCTCGGCGCTCAGGGATGCCTGGGCGTTGAGGCACAGGCTGATGACGGCATCGTAAGCCTGATAGTGCAAGGCCTTGAGCTGGCCCAACAGCCAGCCGTACAGCTCGGCATTGCTCGCGCGTTTTTTCAGAAAGTTGTAAACCGTCAATGCCTGATCGTTGGCCCTGAGGGTTTGCTCAAGATTCAATCGGGCCGCCGTGATGGCGTAACCCTGCGCCACGATTTGCGCGTCGATGGCCCGCACTTCCGCCAAGGCCTGATCACGTTGCAGCGCCCATTCGTTGCGACGACGGCGATACGCTTCGGTGGTGGCTTGCCTGTCGGCATCCAGCTGCTTCATGTTCGAGGCGATGCCCAATCCGAAGCTGACGGCTTCAAGCACCTGGTCGGCGCGGTGCCCGCCATTGGCGAAGCCGAAAATATTCGGCAGCGCCGCCATCAACGCCGCAGCGGGCTTGATACTGGAGGACGTCACCGCCAGGACTTTCGCTGTGGCCAGGTTGTCCATGACCTCATATTCGTATTGCGAAATATTTTCGACATAGCGTTTGTTGTAGGCTTCGGCGCGCTCGCTGGCCACCAGGCTGCTTTGCTCCAACGCGGTCACATTCGCCTCCAGTTGGGCGATGGATTGCTCCTGCATGGACCGGGCGTAAGCGCCCAATTCGACGATATGGCTTTGCTGCGTCTCTTCCTGCTCGGCACGATCCCTGCGTTCCAGCAGGTTCAGCACCTGGCTGCCGTAATCCTGCAGCGACTGCACCGCACGCAACGCGACCTCGAATATCACCCGCCAGCGGAATGCGTTGACGACCAACCGCCCGCCCATCGGCCGCGGCCCGGCGACACCGCCCGCCGCCAGATCACGCAGTAATTGATTGGGATCGGTGGGCGGGCTGAACAACGGGATATCCAGTGGTTTGCCATCGAGGGTGAGATTGTTGCGCAGGTTATCCAGACGCTGTTGCGGTGCCGCGAACAGGTCCAGCAGTGACTGATTGATCGGTATTTCAAAAGGCCCGCAACCCACCACCCCGAGAATGGGCGGGGTATCGGAAGCGGCAGGAAGATCCGCCAGGCTGTAATCCAGCGTTTGCTCGAACTCATCCAGCGCCGTGCGCGCGCCGCACTGGGTCAGCAAGCTCTCAACCGTCGCGGTTTGCCAACGGGTCACGGTGCGTGCCGTCGGTGCCTTGCCCAACAGAAACCCGGCCTGCACATAGCACAACTTGGCCGCCACCAGACTGTCACGGGTCAGTTGCCGGTAATACCAGTCGCCCCATGCCATCAGGTTTCTCACGTAGTCGCTGAACACCAGAACCTTGAAGTGTTCCGGTGCTGCATAACCGATGGCATCCGGGTCGGTGGGGGCCATGGCCTCAAACCCCGGATTGCCCAGGTCCGCCAGTGGACGGCAGCGCCAATACCGCGGTTTCGGATTGACAAGCTTCGCCGGCGTTTGTGGATCGGCGACGGCTTGCGGATCAAACAGGTAATGCAGCCAGACCTGCGCTTCGCCAAAGCGCTCCTCGTCGCGCATACGCGTGGCCATCAAGTGCGGCAGATGAAAAAACAACTCCCAGAAGAACAGACCGTTGGCACCGTCGAAAGCACCGTTGGGCTCGGTGAATACGACGCCGGTAGGCGGTGGTTCGGACAGAAACTGGGTATCCCAATCCAGTACCGCATCCACGGAAATACCGGCGCGCTGTACCAGTTCCGGAGCGAACAGTGAATTCAGACGGGAGAATTTCAGCGCCAGGCCGGGCTGATTGAGAGACAGAAATTGCGCGGCGTCGATGCTGTTTTTTACCAGTGTCGGCGCGGAGAAATCCATGAGATCGACAATGGTCAGGTCAAATGCCTTGCCTCCAAGTTTGCCGGCAGCATCGCCGAAGGAGAAGGTGGTTGCCCCCCAGCTACCGGCTCGTCGCGAGTAGGTCAGCACATCAGTTGTCCAGCCGCCCGCTATTGAAAAGGTTTGAACAACATCCGCAGGGTCATCCTCGGTTCTGAAGTTCAAGGCCAGTTTCATGGTCGCATCGCCGTCGCCCAGTCCCGTTGGCCGGCAAAAACCCTGAACCGTCAGCACATCTTTGCCATCCACACGCAACGCCGTGAATTGCACATCCAGATAGGGCGTCATGGCGCCCAGCGTCGTCACGCGAGAGACCACCGTTACCTGACTGCCGATTGGGTGCTGCACCGTCTCGGCGCAGACAAAACGATTCTGCAGCGCCGATTCCAGCCAGGCACCACCATCGTCAGTGACAGGCTGCATCAGCACATCACGGACGACCTGCGCGCTCAGCTTCTTTTTGTCATCCGTCTCGTCGTTGGTGATCAACACACCCAGCTTGCCCTTGGGGTGCAGATAGTTCTCGCGCACCGTCGCAATCAGCCGCGCACCGGCACTGCGATCCTCTTCATACTCCGCACTGTGCACAGCCAACGGCGCCGACCATTGGCCGTTCTGCGTCATGAATGCCAGGTTGATCTCCAGTTTGTGGGGAGTGTATTCGTCCGCTGGCTTAAGGGGCACCCGGTCGCGCCACTCTGCCCAGACCAGACACAAGCGGCCATTCCAGAACACCGGGCGAATATCCAGCACGCGATTACCCGCCGGGATGTCCACCGACTGCCATTCGCTCCAGGCCGCCGGATTGATGGCCTTATCCGTGGAAGTGAGTTCAACCTCGACCTTGCGCCAGAAATACTGGAACGGCTGCTCGCGCTGACGCCCGACAAAGTAATAATCGGCGCGGGCCGGGGTCTTGCCGTTCATGTAGCCGCTGATGACATCCAGATTGCAGGTCTGCTCGAACGTTTGCAGGTAATCACGCAGCGCCGCCTGTGCCGAATCGTTGCTCAAGCGGCTCTGAGTGAGAGCGCTCTCCAGGGTTTTGAACAGGCTGGTCTTGCGCTGCCGTACAAAAGGATTGATGAAGTTTTCCGGGTAGCACGCGATCAACTGCACGGCGGCCCAGTCCGGGTAATTGTTGGTGAGTTCCCACTCGGCCAGATGGCGCGGGTCGAACTGGTGCGTGGTATAACCTGGCTCGAGTTTGCGATAAACGGCATGGATGTACTGCTGCGCGCAACTGGTCGCTTCGGCCACCCAGGAGCTCTGCACCGGGTAGGTGTCCAGCGGGTCCATGCGCAGTAGTTCAAACAGGTCATCCGGTGTTTCCAGAAAATCATAAGTCTGTGCGCCGAACTGTCCGATGCAGTATTCAAGCAGCGCCAAACGACGTTTTTCCAACAGCCCGCCAATATTGCTCAATGCCATGATCTTTGCTCCCTGGGGGTATCACTCGGGGTGAAACTGTTGCGCAGGCTCATGCCGGCACCTCATCGCCTTCAAAGGTGATGGCCTCAAAATTGGCAGAGGTGTTGCCGGTTTGACTGAGGACACTGAACACGAATGTCCCGCCAGTAGCGCTGGAGACAAAGACACGCGTCAGCCCTTCCTGATTGGTGAAGCCTTGCGCAGGCCGGATGCTCGCACTCTGTTCTTTATTTAAATTGACAACTCTGTAACTCCAGTCCACGAGCAGGTTTTGGCCAAGATTTCCATAGTTATCCCGCAGCCTGGCGTAGAGCTCGACCTCTTGGCCCCGCGGCACGGTTTCCAGGGGCACTGGGGATTTGTCCCTCTCCGAAAAACTCAGCGAGTCGAAATCGGCCATCACCTGGATGGGCGGAGCGTTCTCGGGCTCAAACAAATCCAGCCAGTATTGCGGCGTGTCCGTTCCCATGACCTTGCCCGGAACAAAATCGGTTTTAAGCACGCCGTTTACATCGGTTTCTTTAGTTTCAACCGTGCCGAGCGTCGCACGCCAATAAACCGTAACGAACTTCAACGCCTGCCCCTCAGCATCCGTGAGGGTCACGGTGTAGGTGGCTTTCGAATCGGACTTGTTGGCTACAACGGTCGAGTTGTCGACTTCGCACTTCATCGTGACCAGTTGTTTCAGGTCGCCCTGCGCCTGGATAACCGGCACTCGCGCCCGAGTCTCGCTCAGCAAGGCCAGTTCCGCCGCTTCGGCGTAGGCCGCTTTGTCGAGCGTCGCGGGCAACCGGCCCATCAGAAAAATCGTCAGCGCATCCATGCCGCTGTCGGCTGACAGCACACGCACGCGCATCAACAGATCCAGTTGTGTCAGGTCCTTCAACACTTTGAGCTCTGACTCGTCAACGCGGCTGACACACTCATTGACTTCCTGCACGCTCCAGCCGAAGAACCCGGCCAGTTTGATCGCGGCGGCCTGTTGCGCCAGACGCGCAGCATGGCCGGTGACTTTCGGCAGTGCATTGACCTGACGCAGATAGTCCAGAAGCGCCTGCTCTGGCTGTTCACTCAGGCTGAACGCCCGTGTGAGCGTGGTGAGGTAATAAAGCGTACGCACGGTGAACGCATATTTGTCCGCCTGATTGAGCCAGGCCAGATGACCGTAATCCAGATAGTCCTGCAACAGCGTGGCGCTCAACCCCAGCGTCGTCGTCACCTCCGCCCGCCGGCGCACCTCGCCCAACAGCGTCAGTAACGGATCCGGTTCTTCGTTGCGCCCGCGTAATGTTTCCTGCACATCGAGACCGACGTGTTCGATCACCTGTCGCAGTAATTGGTAGACCGTAGCGTTTGACCAATCGAGCAGGGCAATGGACCGATCGACCGGAACGCCTGCATAGACAGCCAGGGTCTCCCTGACCAACGACACCTGAGCGTCCCGCGCCTGCAAGACCACACTGAGCATGGTTTCGACAATCGAATCGCGCTGCGGCGTGCCGATGTCACCCAGAGCACTTTCAACCGCCCACGCCAACTTGGCACGCAGGAAGCTCAAATAAGCGTCTGCTGTTCCCACTGGGGCCAATACCAGGCCGTCAGCATCCACGACAGGGTCGAGGTTGTCCGCGTGACTGGTGAGAAAGTCCAGCCAGTTGGCCGCGCCTGCAGAGGGTACGCCGGCCATCAACAAGGCGCCGTTGCTCAACAGCGCCGTCGACAGCAGATTGCGAATCTGCTCGAAAAACTGCCGATCCGACTCCGACGCCTCGCTCACGGGCTGCGCCGGTGCCACGTGTTGCAGCATCCACGACACCGACAGCCCGCTGTCCTCGCACCATTGCACACAGCTGGACATGGCCTCGATCAGGTTCAACACATCCGGTGTGCCCGAATTGGGCGCGTGGATGGCCGGCTCGCCTGCCAAAGCGGGAAGCCATTGCTCGTGCTCGCCACCGAGCAATGTCAGCATCAGCAAACCTTCCATCGGTGTAATGTTCAACAGCCGAGGCAACTTCACCAGCCGATAAAAACTGGAAACAATCGCCGCGGTGCGCGTCAGGTTTTGGGAGAGCCCGTGTGCAGAGGCCACCGCTAACGCCAGGTAATGATAAGTCTGCAGGTCGATCGCCAGGCCCTCGCACAGTTGGCTGATGGTCAGGTCCGAGACGCCCGGTAGCGGCATCAGCGGAAACGTCGCGCCATCGAGCTTGAACGGTTGGCGGTAGTCGCCCTGATGATTGAAGACCTGATCAAACGGTGACAGCACCTCGGCGCGACCGTAAACCGCCAATTCGTCAATAAACACCGCAAAGTCCGCCGGCGTGCATTGGTAGCGCTCGCGCAGGCTCTGGTAAAGGCCGAGAGCCCGCACCACGCCTTCGGTAATTTCCCAATTGTTCGCCGTTTCGGTGCCGCGACTTTCAGCGCGCATGGCAGCCGCCAGAAGCGCGTCCACCTGATCGAACGGCAACTCCAGCCAGTTGGCCAGACGCACCATTCGGTTCATTCGGTCATAGCCGTTCAGCCCTGCGGCGTCGCTGGGATTTGCTGTCAATTTGTGCAGAATTGACGGGGCTGAACTGTCTTCGGTGAGTCCGATCGCCGGATGCTGGTTCTTATTGATGTAAATCGAACCGGAATGACCGCTTTCCGCCTCATTGGGCGGTACTTCAGGGGTGAATTTCACATTGGCCGAACGCACCGGAGCAAAGGTGCGCACCGACAACAGGCTTTCGATTGCCCGGGTATCGAGCTTTGTCCGTCCACCGAAGAACGTCACCTGGTTGAGGTTCTGCCAATCCAGCACGTCGGCGCCATAGTTGTCCCGGTAAAAATCGTTACGTTTGTCCACCACTGCGGCCGGCTCAGTCAGCAATTCCCGCTGTTTGGGCCCCAGCCGCGATGCATGGATCATGGCAGCACGCGCAGAATCGGTATCGCCGGGGAGCGGCGACAAAAAATAGGGATAGATCAGATCAACCCGTCGGGAAAAATCACCGACCGACAATCCGTGGTGACGGGCGACCGTGTCGATCGTGACCCAGTGCTGGTAATAGGGCAGACCGTTGGGGTAACGCGCCGCGAGCAACGCATCTTCCAGTGGCACGCCGGGTTGGTGTTCGGAGATGAACGTTTCCAGCACCGCGACAATGATGTCGACCGACGATACCGAGCGGTACACCGCATTGAAATCGACCGACAGCCGCTTCAGATCCTTGCGTCGATCATGCAGCGGCAACTTTTCTGTCTCGACGCCGTAAAGTTCGATACGGTCGCGGATCCAGCGCAACAGATCGATCAGATACGCCACCGGCGAGGTGATCGACTCCAGGCCATCCGGTGGGCACAGCGAATCAAAAGAGGTGGGGAACAGGCGTTCATAACTCGGACCATCGACCATCGCCAGAATCCCGCTCGACCGCGCTGCCTGCGCCCCTTTATCGCCGCTGAGGGTCCGCTGAATGAACTGGCGACGCACGTAGGTGGCCATGCTGTTCAACCGGCGCAGAATTTGCCGGGCATCCTCCGCACCCAGCGTGTGCTCCAGCACCAGGCCCTGAACGCCTTTTTCCACCAGTGGAAAAATCGAGCCTCCCTCCTCAAGGTACTGCCTGAGACTTTCCAGCCCAGCATCCCGGGATTGTTTTTCTTCGCCAAACAACTGCTCAAACAGTTGCACGGCAGGACGGCGCGAATCAGCCATGATCAGGGTTCCTTGAGGCGACAGAAGGTCCGAGCAACCTGACACTTGGTGTCAGGTTGCACATTCGATGAGGAAGATTGAGCGCTTCGACAGCAGCGCCGTCTACTGTCAGATCTGACAGGTGCACAGACCGTTAGTCGGAAACAGACTTCAGGAATCCTTCCGGAGCGGGCGCGCGGACTCCACTTCAAAACGCGCACTGTCGACCCAATCAGACATCGTTGCGTCGTCCGCGCCATCAGTCAGGGTCTGCCGGAATCGGTACCAGTGACCCGCCTCGGGCAATGTCTGCGTCGCCTCTGCGTCCCACTGCTGGCCGGTAACGGGCAATTGCGCCCACTGCACATCCGGGTTGTACCAACTGACGGCGACGCCCATGCCCTCCCGGCCGCGACCGGAAAACTGCACCGGCTGGCTGACCCACTTGCCCGCCGCCGGCCGCTCGAGGCTGGGCAAAAACGCCCCCAGCATGACCGGTCGCAGTGCCTCGACCGATTCGAACTCCTGCAGTGACGCTACCGCTTGCAACCGGTAATGCCCCCCGGTGAGGGGGCCGACATCGCTCGCCACCGACCAGGTGCGATCGTCCTGCACGATGGCGCTTGCCAGCACTGCCCGCGCAGCCCCGGCCAACGTCACACTGACGGTATCGCCGGGTACACCGAATCCCGACACCACCACCCACCGTCCGATGACGTCGCCCTCGACCGGGGTTTCGATGAACGGGGCGGCCGGGACGACCTGATAGTTCACAGGTTCGGTATTGTCCGACTCGCGCCGCTTGCCGGTGTCATCCATGAACCATTGCCGGGCCCAGATGGTTTTGTGGCCCACCGGCAAGGTCACTTCGGCTTTCCAGTAGCCCTCCTGGTTCACCGCCACATCCTTGAGCCAAGGCTCGGAGAGACCTTGCAGAAACACATCGACCAGCCCATTCGCCATCCCCGTTCCTTCCAGCATCGCGGTACGTGGCAGCTTGTCGTTCATCGTCGGCTGGGTGATGAACGGAGGCAGCAGTACCACCTCGAACGAGCGCCGGTCACTGTACTCAGAGTGCCGTCCGGCCAGTGTCTGCCGAGCATCGATGGTGTAGCGCCTGAATTCCAGATCGCTCAGATCGATCGACCAGTCACCGTCCTGATCCAGTTTTTTTGGCGCCCCCAGAGGACTCTCGGAAAGGAAGTCACGCAACTGCAACGTGGCGCCTTGCATACCGTTCTGGCCTGCGACCGTCATGACGCGGCCGACTTTCGCGTCGCCTTCGGGCTGAGTGATCACCGGCACCAGCATGGGTAGATGGACGGTAAAGCTTTTCGATGCCGGATCCGAGGGTTGCTCGTCGACGAATTGAGTCACGGTCACGGTATGTACCACGTCCGCGGCAAACGCCTTGTCACGCCGAAATTGCCAGGTGCCGTCACTGACAATGCCCGGGTACACAACGTGCTCTTCGTCGCTGAAGCGGATGTTGACGTCTGCTCCCGGCCAGCATGTGCCACGGAACACGGGTGAGAGGCCATCCTCGAGCGGATCATCCACGCCGGGAGCCCGTGGCGGGATCGTGACCTTCAGTGCCACCCAGGTCGGCGACCACTCTACGCCGATGAACTGCTTGATATGAACTTCCCGTT
>NZ_QAIU01000202.1:6461-8845 GCF_003061205.1 Pseudomonas sp. HMWF006 | reverse complement strand
GGCCGGCATATGGAATCAGCTTCAGTAACGGTGCGTAATCACCCTGAGCGTGAGCGGCTTGCAACTGTTGTTTCAGGTCATCACTCACTGCCCCTCTCCTTTTATTTTGCCGCCAAAGCCTTGAGCGCCCTTGATGCCCTTGCCCATGCGCATAAACGTGCCGACCACGTGGGCAATGGGTGTGTCGGGATCGTCCTGATAGGCAAAACCGCGAGCGAAGATCACATCGGTGGTCACCCGATAGCATTGGGCGAAACCGTAGACATCCTTGTGCGGTTCAGCGGCGTGCATGTAGTCGATACGCAGATCGAGGGTCGGGCAGACTTCAAACTCCGGCAGTACGCACAACGTTGACATGCCACAAGCCGTGTCCATCAACGAGGTAATAGCGCCGCCATGAATCACTCCGGTCTGTGGATTGCCGACGATTTGCTGGCTGTACGGCAGGATAACGGTGAGCCCTTCGCTGGAGGCGCTGTGCACCTTCAAGCCTAGGACCTGACAGTGGCGCAAGGCGGAAAGAAATCGTGTCGCGCGCTCAAAAACGGGGTTTTCGGTCATTGGATAATTACCCTCGCTGGAGCCTTTTGCCAGTAGTAGGAAACAGCGCAAAAGTTCCGCTGCAAAACAAACTTATATATCTGAAAGAAATGAGGAACTTAACCCTCACGACCGAGTTCTTAAGGCCAGTAGTTATTTTCCATAAGGAGAAACACCCCATGCGTAAGACTTTAGCTATTGCCTTGATGTTGACCGCTTCCCTCGGTCTCGCTGCCTGCGATAAAAAATCCGAGGACAAAGCTCAAGATGCCAACCAACATGCTGAACAAGCTCAGCAAGACATGAACAAAGCTCAGGATAAAGTGAACGACGCAGCAAAAGAAAACGCCGAAGCTGCCAAAGCTCAGGCTGAATCGAATCAGGCTGCACAAGACGAAGCTGCCAAGAAGCAATAACTGCGACTTGATGCAGAAAAAGAAAACCCGCCAAGTGCGGGTTTTCTTTTGCCTGTGATTTAGCGGTCATCCGCGTTAGAGCAAAACAGTTCTAAAAGTCGGACTAATCATCAGCAACAAAGAGCAAATGAGGCCGACCAGCCACGTCAGACTGCGCAGGGACGGTTTATCAGCCAGGTACAACCAGATGTAGAGAATCCGCGCGATGACAAAGATGATCGCCAGGGCATCAATCAACCATCCCTGGGTTTGCGTGGTGTGCGCCATCAGCACGCCGACGGCAAACAGGATGAACGCTTCGATGCTGTTCTGATGCGCCGCCAGTGCCCGCGCACCGTAACCGGTAAGTTGCGCCTGTTGCTGGCGCGGCAGGTGATTGTTGTAACCACCCTGCTCTTTCATGGCTTTGCCGACCGGCATGCGGGCGATGTAAATCAACAAGGCACTGATAAACACGCACCAGAACGGAATACTCATCAAGCAGCCTCTTTAGTCGCTTCGGGCAACGGCGCCTCAGTAGGGGTATAGACCATCACGTCGAGAACGTCGGAATGAAATTCGCGACGATACAAAACCAGCACGACGCCGGCACTCATCAACATGAACAGCCACGGGCTGACAAACCACGCCAGCATGCTCATGCCGAAATAGTAAGAACGCAGGCCGAAGTTGAACTGGTTGGCCGCCATCGAAATAACTCGCGCCGCCCGTAATGCGAACGCCTTGCGCTCCTGCTCGGACACCTGACGCTCGCCGATCATCGGTGCCGAACCCACCAGTACAGCGGCAAAGTTGTATTGGCGCATGCACCAGCTGAACGTAAAGAAGGCATAGACGAACACCAGCGCCAGGCACAACAACTTGATCTCCGACATGCCTTGAGAGGCTTGCTGCACCATCGGAATATCCGCCAGCAAGGACACCGCCCGCTCCGACGCGCCCAGCACGGTCAGAATGCCGGCCAGGATGATCAGGGTGCTGGAGGCGAAGAACGAGGCGTTTCGCTCCAGATTGCCGATCACGCTGGCATCGGCAATGCGGTTGTCACGTAGCAACATGCGGCGCATCCAGTCTTCGCGGTACAGGTGCAGTACGCTGGCCAGGCACGCGGTGTCGCGGGCCTTCCAGCTGGCATAGCGGGTGTAACCGCCCCAGCAGGTGACAAACCAGAGCGCGGCGAGCAGGTGGATCAGGTTGGCT
This sequence comes from Pseudomonas sp. HMWF006, assembly GCF_003061205.1. NCBI lineage: Bacteria > Pseudomonadati > Pseudomonadota > Gammaproteobacteria > Pseudomonadales > Pseudomonadaceae > Pseudomonas > Pseudomonas sp. HMWF006. Next base: position 6,689 of record NZ_QAIU01000202.1, on the reverse strand, counting down.
TGGATGAACGACATGCAATTCCCTGTGGAGTGTGAACACGGTACCTGTAGCAGTGAGCCTGCTGGCGATAGCGGTTTGTCAGCCAACTTCAATGGTGACTGACACAGCGTGATCGCAAGCAGGCTCACTCCTACGTTAATTCTGTGCAGTGCTTCGACGTTAGCTCAGGGAAAAAGACACTGCCTCACGCACATAAAAAATGCCCCGTATCGTTTGATACGAGGCATT
>NZ_QAIU01000202.1:0-6445 GCF_003061205.1 Pseudomonas sp. HMWF006 | reverse complement strand
GTGGCGGGTCAGGGAACGTCAGGCAACGGCTTCGCTGCGCTTGCCCAGCAGGCGATCGCAAACCACCGCGACCACCAGGGTCATCACGCACGGCACCAGCCACGCCAGGCCCTGCTCGCTCAGCGGCAGGTGGGACAGTTGCGACGGCATCCAGTCGGCCAGGCCGGCACCTTTCAGTGCGTCGATCATGCCGAACACGAACGACACCAGCATCACCGGACCGATGATGCGGCCATGCTCATGCCAGAAGTCTTTGCAGAAGCTCAGCGCCACCAGCACGATGCACGGCGGGTAGATCGCGGTCAGGACCGGGATCGAGAAGGCGATCAGCTTGGTCAGGCCCAGGGTGGACACCAACAGCGAGAACGCCGCCAGAATGATCACCAGGGTCTTGTAGGACAGTGGCAGCACACGGCTGAAGTATTCGGCACAGGCGCAGGTCAGACCGACCGCCGTGACCAGACACGCCAGCGAAATCAGTACGGCGAGGAAACCGCTGCCCAGCGAACCGAAAGTATGTTGCACATAAGCGTGCAAGACCGCGGCGCCGTTGGTGGCGCCAACAGCCACTTCGTGGCTGCCGGAACCGAGACGGAACAGGCTGACATACACCAGCGCCAGACCCACGCCGGCAATCAGCCCGGCGATGATCGCGTAACGGGTGATCAACGCTGGCGATTCAACGCCGCGAGAGCGGATGGCATTCACGATGACGATGCCGAATACCAGCGCACCCAGGGTATCCATGGTCAGGTAACCATTGATGAAGCCCTGGGAGAACGGCGCGGCGACGTACTCTGGAGTGCCTTGACCGATATCACCGGCCGGCAAGGCGAAGGCAGCGATGCCGAGAACGGCCAGTGCAATGATCTTCAACGGCGCGAGGAAACGGCCGACAGTGTCGAGCAAACGGCCCGGATACAACGAGATGAAGAACACCAGCAGGAAGTACACCGAGCTGTAGAGGAACAGCGCCAGCGGGCTCTCGCCGGTCAGCGGCGCCAGGCCAACTTCGAAGGACACGGTCGCGGTACGCGGCGTGGCGAACAACGGGCCAACTGCCAGGTAGCACGCCGCCGCGAGGATGCCGCCAGCGACCTTGCCGATCGGGCTGCTCAGTGCGTCCATCGCCCCGCCGACCTTCGCCAGCGCAACGACGGTGATGACCGGCAGGCCGACTGCAGTGACCAGAAAGCCCAGCGCCGCCATCCAGACATGAGGCCCGGCCTGCAAACCGACGATAGGCGGGAAGATGATGTTGCCGGCCCCGACGAACAGGGCAAATGTCATAAAACCAAGTGCCAGGATGTCCTGACCTTTCAAAACTTTCATTAAGGAAATACCACACTACTGAATCGGAATTTAGAGGGGGATTTCCCTGTGGGGTTAGGGAAATGCTGTCAGTCCGTATAAGACTGACCCGTTTAGCGCGTTGCATGCCTTGTGGGCGGCAGACGCAAAAATGGCTGCTAGCCTAACGAATTTGTCTGACAAACGCACTGTTTGAGGGCGAACTATCCGATACGCGACGTTTCCGTGTCGCGTTTTTGCATGTAATTGGGTAGATGTCTATAAATCGCTTTCGCGAACAAGCTCGCTCCCACTTGGGAATGCGTACAAATGTGGGAGCGAGCTTGCTCGCGAAGGCGATATCACTGATGACGCAGGTGCCAGAAACGACAAAGGCCACCCGAAGGTGGCCTTTGCCTGGTGAAGCGTCAGCTAAGCGCGAGGCTTACTTGACAGCCCAACCGGTCAGCTCGGCCAGGGCCTTGCCGATGTCTGCCAGCGAACGCACGGTTTTTACACCGGCGTCTTGCAGTGCAGCGAACTTCTCGTCTGCAGTGCCTTTGCCGCCAGAGATGATTGCGCCAGCATGGCCCATGCGCTTGCCCGGAGGAGCAGTCACACCAGCGATGTAGGAAACAACCGGCTTGGTCACGTGTGCCTTGATGTAGGCAGCCGCTTCTTCTTCAGCCGAACCGCCGATCTCACCGATCATCACGATCGCTTCGGTCTTCGGGTCTTCCTGGAACAGCTTCAGGATGTCGATGAAGTTCGAACCCGGGATCGGGTCACCACCGATGCCGACGCAAGTCGACTGACCGAAACCGGCGTCAGTAGTTTGCTTAACAGCTTCGTAGGTCAGGGTGCCGGAACGCGAAACGATACCGACCTTGCCTGGCAAGTGAATGTGACCTGGCATGATGCCGATCTTGCATTCGCCTGGGGTGATCACGCCTGGGCAGTTAGGGCCGATCAGGACTACGCCCAGCTCGTCGCACTTAACTTTAGCGTCCAGCATGTCCAGGGTAGGAATGCCTTCGGTGATGCAGACGATCAGCTTGATGCCGCCGAATGCCGCTTCCAGGATCGAGTCCTTGCAGAAAGGAGCCGGAACGTAGATCACGCTGGCGGTAGCGCCAGTGGCCGCGACTGCGTCTTTAACGGTGTTGAACACTGGCAGACCCAGGTGCTCGGTGCCGCCTTTGCCCGGAGTTACGCCGCCAACCATCTTGGTGCCGTATTCGATGGCTTGCTGGGTGTGGAAACTACCTTGCGAACCGGTAATACCCTGGCAGATAACTTTGGTGTCTTTATTGATCAGGACGCTCATTATTTGCCCTCCGCAGCTTTGACAACTTGTTGAGCAGCGTCGGTCAGGCTGGTAGCAGCGATGATGTTCAAACCGCTTTCTGCCAGTACTTTAGCGCCCAGCTCAGCGTTGTTGCCTTCAAGGCGAACAACAACCGGGATTTTCACGCCGACTTCTTTCACGGCGCCGATGATGCCTTCGGCAATCATGTCGCAGCGAACGATGCCGCCGAAGATGTTGACCAGTACTGCAGCGACGTTGGTGTCGGACAGAATGATCTTGAACGCTTCAGTAACGCGTTCCTTGGTAGCACCACCACCTACGTCGAGGAAGTTGGCTGGCTTGCCGCCGTGCAGGTTGACGATGTCCATGGTACCCATGGCCAGACCGGCACCGTTGACCATGCAGCCGATGTTGCCTTCCAGGGCTACGTAGTTCAGTTCGAACTTGGCAGCGTGCGCTTCGCGCGGATCGTCTTGCGACGGATCGTGGAAAGTCTTCAGCTTAGGCTGACGGTACATGGCGTTGGCGTCGATGTTGATCTTGGCGTCCAGGCAGTGCAGATCGCCGTCAGCCTTGATCACCAGCGGGTTCACTTCCAGCAGCGCCAGGTCGTGATCCTTGAACAGCTTGGCCAGACCTACGAAGATCTTGGCGAACTGAGCAACCTGCTTGCCTTCCAGACCCAGCTGGAATGCCAGCTCGCGACCCTGGAATGGCTGAGCGCCAACCAGTGGATCGATAGTGGCTTTCAGAATTTTTTCTGGAGTGTCGTGAGCGATTTTCTCGATGTCCACGCCACCTTCGGTGGAAGCCATGAACACGATACGACGGCTCGAACGGTCAACGACAGCGCCCAGGTACAGCTCTTTAGCGATATCAGTGCACGATTCAACCAGGATCTTGGTGACAGGCTGACCATTGGCGTCAGTCTGGTAAGTCACCAGACGCTTGCCCAGCCACTGCTGTGCGAAGGCTTTGGCGTCTTCTTTGCTGCGAACCAGCTTGACGCCGCCCGCTTTACCGCGACCACCGGCGTGAACCTGGGCTTTGACAACCCACTCGTTGCCGCCGATTTTGTCGCAAGCTTCTGCTGCTGCTTCCGGGGTGTCTACTGCGTAACCAGTGGATACTGGCAGGCCGTATTCAGCGAACAGCTGCTTACCCTGATACTCGTGAAGATTCATGCTTTTTACCGTCTTCGTTAGGTACTGCGCATTCGGCGCTGCGCTCTTGATGAGTGCCGCGCCACCTGTGACTGCTGCTTGCGTAGCCTTTCCGGGTACCCGGTGCAGCTACGCAAGACTGCGTCCAGCGGACATTCCGCGGTGAGACTTGCTCGCAAGGCTCACGACGGGCCGTTACCGCCGTGGTTTCTTATTGTGTGTCTTAACGCTTCTTGCGGTTGGCAATGTGGATGGCGCCGCCATTCACAGCCAGAGCAGCTTCGTGCAAGGCTTCAGACAGGGTCGGATGGGAGAAAACCATCATGCCCAGGTCTTCAGCGCTGGTGCCGAATTCCATACCGATCGCGCCCTGCTGAACCAGTTCTGCAGCGCTCGGACCAATCACGTGCACGCCCAATACGCGGTCAGTCTTGGCATCAGCGATGACCTTGACGAAACCACCGGTATCGTTGGCGGCCATGGCACGGCCGGAAGCGGCGAACGGGAAGGTGCCGACGTTAACTTCAACGCCTTCAGCTTTCAAGGCCTGCTCGGTTTTGCCAACCCACGCGATTTCCGGGTGAGTATAAATAACCGAAGGGATCAGGTCATAGTTCATCTGGGCTTTGTGGCCCTTGATGCGCTCGACAACCATGATGCCTTCTTCGGATGCCTTGTGCGCCAGCATCATGCCGCGAACCACGTCACCGATGGCGAAAACGCCCGGTACGGTGGTAGCGCAGTGATCGTCAACGTGCACGAAACCGCGCTCGTCCAGGGTCACACCGCTGTCGGCTGCCAGCAGATCAGTGGTCACCGGACGGCGACCAACGGCTACGATCAGCTTGTCAAACGTGATGGTCTGTTCGCCGTTGGCATCGGTGTAGTTCACCACGACTTCGTCGCCGTTCACTTTGGAACCGGTTACGCGAGCGCCCAGTTTGATGTCCAGACCCTGTTTGGTCAGGGTTTTCAGCGCTTCCTTGGAAACAGCGGTGTCCGCTGCCATCAGGAAGGTGTCCAGGGCTTCCAGGACAGTCACTTCTGCACCCAGACGCGACCAGACCGAACCCAGTTCCAGACCGATCACGCCAGCGCCGATCACGCCCAGACGCTTCGGTACGGATTGGAATTCCAGAGCGCCAGTCGAATCAACGATGACTTTCTGGTCGACCGGAGCCGGTGGAATGTCGATCGGACGCGAGCCTGGTGCCAGGATGACGTTTTCAGCTTCGATGACTTCAACCGAACCGTCTGGCTTGGTGACTTCGACTTTCTTGCCGGCCAGCAGTTTGCCGTGGCCCTGAATCGAAGTAACGCCGTTGGCCTTGAACAGGGTGGCAACGCCGCCGGTCAGGTTCTTGACGATGCCAGCCTTGCGGCCAACCATCGCAGCGACGTCCATTTTGACTTCGCCGGTCGAGATACCGTGAACGTTGAAGCTTTCTTTTGCTTCCTTGTATTTCCAGGAGCTGTCCAGCAGCGCCTTGGAAGGAATGCAGCCCACGTTCAGGCAGGTACCGCCCAGGGCTTGCTTGCCTTCGGCGTCGGTGTACTTCTCGATGCAGGCAGTGGTCAGACCCAGCTGCGCGGCCTTGATGGCAGCTACGTAACCGCCAGGGCCGGCACCGATCACTACTACGTCAAATTTCTGCGACATTCAAAAAATCCTCTTTAGCAATAAAGCTACAAGCCGCAAGCCAAAAGCTACAAGCCGATCCGCTCGTATTGAGCTTGAGGCTTGTAGCTTGACGCTTGCAGCTGCTTTTTAGATATCCAGCAACAGACGAGCCGGATCTTCCAGCAGGTTCTTGATGGTCACCAGGAAGGTCACAGCTTCTTTGCCATCGATCAGACGGTGATCGTAGGACAGTGCCAGGTACATCATCGGACGGATCACGACCTGACCGTTGATGGCCATCGGACGCTGGATGATGTTGTGCATGCCCAGAATCGCTGCCTGCGGCGGGTTGACGATCGGGGTCGACATCATCGAACCGAAGGTACCACCGTTGGTGATGGTGAAGGTACCACCGGTCATCTCGTCCATCGACAGTTTGCCGTCGCGGGCTTTTTTGCCGAATGTTGCGATGCCGCCTTCGATTTCAGCCAGGCTCATCAGCTCGGCGTTACGCAGAACCGGTACCACCAGACCACGGTCGCTGGAAACAGCAACACCGATGTCGGCGTAGCCGTGGTAAACGATGTCGCCGCCGTCGATCGACGCGTTGACAGCCGGGAAGCGTTTCAGCGCTTCGGTGGCAGCCTTGACGAAGAACGACATGAAGCCCAGGCGTACGCCGTTGTGGGACTTCTCGAACAGATCCTTGTACTTCGAACGCAGAGCCATGACTTCGGTCATGTCGACTTCGTTGAAGGTGGTCAGCATCGCCATGTTCGACTGAGCTTCAACCAGACGCTTGGCCACGGTGGCACGCACGCGGGTCATCGGCACGCGCTTCTCGATGCGATCGCCAGCGGCGAACACAGGAGCAGCGGCAGCTGGAGCAGCAGCCTTGGCAGGCGCGGCAGCCGGAGCGGCTTTCTTGGCGGCAACAGCAGCCACCACGTCTTCCTTGGTCACACGCCCGCCTTTGCCGGTGCCGGCAACGGAAGCGATGTTGATGCCGTTTTCTTCAGCCAGCTTGCGCGCGGCAGGAGCAGCAACAGGATCGTCTTCGCC
>NZ_QAIU01000201.1:0-20396 GCF_003061205.1 Pseudomonas sp. HMWF006 | reverse complement strand
ACTCCCACAAGATCAACACAATCCCTGTGGGAGGGGGCTTGCCCGCGATGAATCCAACCCAATTTACCTGTCTGACACAAAACCTGTGGTGAGGGGATTTATCCCCGACCGGCTGCGCAGCAGTCGCAAACCCAGCCAACAGTGTGTGTCAGTTATATCGAGGTCTCAGGTTTTGGGGCCGCTGCGCAGCCCATCGGGGATAAATCCCCTCGCCACAACAGCCCATCTACTCAAGCCCTTCTACTCAAGCCTTAGGCTTGGCCTTCCTCGGCTTCAAATACTTCATCAACCCCTGAAACCACATCACCAGCGCCGGATTGCCCTTGAGCTGGATCGACTTGTCCTGAATCCCCTGCATAAACGCCAGTTGCTTGTTCTTCGCTTGCATCGTGGCAAAGCCATAACCCGCATCTTTAAACGCAATCGCAAACGCCGGCTCCGCCACCACACCGGACTTGCTGGTGATGCGCTGATTCTTCACCACGAAATGCCGCGCCACTTTCCCGTCCAGCGTCTGCAGCTGAAACACCAGATCCTTGTCACCCAACTGCTGCTGGAACGCAGGATTTGTCCGGCTGGCCTTACCCATCAACAAACCCATCATCCACAGAAGAAAACGAAATTTCATGCGCACAGCCTCAAAAGGAAAATGAACGGCCGGGGGAGTGTAAGGGATTCGGACGATAACGCCAGTATCTGCCGCTGTTGGAAGAGGATGCTGGTCATTTCCCGAACGATGACCACCAAGTCACGATTCTGCAAGCAACGTCCTACATCCGTTGAAACACTTCCCTGTAGGAGCTGGCGAAGCCTGCAATCTTTTGATCTTCCGGCCCGCGAATCTATGGGAAATTTCCTGCAAAGTGCCGGGCTGTCCATGAACTAGGCGAGTTGGTGCGATGTGGATAGGCTCTGTGGGTCGCCGCAAAATCGGTGGCCGGATGTGCAAGTCCGAACTCGGGGAAATCAATTAACTGCTCAGGATTTACACCGATGACCGATGAAACATTCAGCACTGAATCAACCTCGCCCTACGAATCCCCAAACTCGAAGAAATTCCACGAAGCTGCCGAGCGCGCCCTCGACCATCACTTCAAGCCGCCCACCGAACCACATACCAAACGCGAAACGGGCCTCTTCAGCCTCTCCCCTGGCACCGACGCCGAGGCTCTCATGGCCAACGCCTCGGAAGACCTGCTGTCCATCAGCGTCATCGCCTGCGACCTCGCCGACGACCTCCCCGGCTCCCGCCGCTCAGTGGCACTGGCTCTGAGCAGAATGGCGGACGGGGTGCGATTGATGGTGGAAGGGATGCTTGATCACATTGAAGCGAAGAGCATGGCGGCCAAGCCGTAGCGAGATTTGCGGATAAACAAAGGGGACGTTAAGTCCCCTTTCTGAATATTCCCTGCTTCACCACTCGCAACCTTTTTCGGGTTTCGCATCCACGCTGTAATCGTTTTCAAACGAATACTTCTTTGCAGACTTGTAATTCGTATACGTCATCGCATCAACCCGGCCACCCTGAGTGACCATCTGATACTCACCTGTCAGTGCGCCATCAACTACTTCAACCCAAGTTGTCGTGTACTGGTAGGGCCGGCCATACACGAGCTCTTCTTGTTCAGTACTGCGATGAACCAGCCCAATAGCCTGTTTCGACTTGCTGTACTTGACGCCAGCACCGCTCCATTTGGCGACAGAGTCGTAATAGGTTCGGAATTCAAAATTTATGGGTTTGCCTTCGTAGGAGCGGAAGCAAAAAACCTCGGTCGTGACCTCGCTATGAGCCGCCAGAGGAACGAAAACGAGCAACGCGGAAAACAATGCAGACGAAAATTTCAAACCGAACATTCCTTTAGCGGTTCATGGGTATCAGCAAACTATTCGGGCCTGTTATGCACCAGGCTCAAGCGCGCCACACTTCAGCTCTTTGATTTGCTCGCTCTGAATCGGTATCACACAGGCAAGGCGCTTCTCTCCGAGCCCACGAAGCTCCGTCAAACTGAGCGTCACGTGCAACCCATCCTCGGCAAACGCATGATCCTCAAACCCGGCATCGGCATAGTCCGTCCAAAATGCCTTGCCCTCGAACCTGCAAAAACGCTTGGAGGACAGCACCCTCCAACCGCCGTTGGGCGCCAGTATCTGGACCGTCAGGCATGGGCTGCCAAAGGTGCTGACATAACGTGCCACGACATCGCCGAAGCGCTGGGAGCCGGACAGGTACACCTTGTTGAGATCAACTACATTACCCGGCTCATCAGCGACGATCGTGTCCAGATAAGCCGCACGCTCCAGACTCATTCTGGCCACGCAGTTGTTGATCGTCGTGACATGCGCTGCCACCCCAGGCTCGATTTCCGTGGCTTCAAGCGGGCATGTGGTGTCGCGTAGCTTGATCCAGGCGCGCTGGGATTCTCTGGCCATGGCGACCAGCGCTTTACCCTGCTCAGGGTCACGCGTTTGTTGAGCCTCAAACCGTCCCAGCAGTTTCTTGTAGCTGGCATTGAGTTGCGTGTCGGCTTCCTTGCGGGCTGCCTCCACGCACCGATCGACCTGGGCGCTCACGGTGATTTCTTTGCAGTCGTCCTCGGCCATCGCGCAGGAGGCAAACAGGCATCCAAAGGACAACGCGATAAAACGCGCAAACATGTTCAATTTTTCATTCCCTGAATGACGGATCGCTCAACTACACGTTGAGGTATTTTCTGCGCCTTGCCGACGGCGCTCATCGCGTCGCGGTACTGGCTGTAATAGCGCTGCGCTTCATCTTTGCGATCAAGGCGCCAGAGCGAGTCGGCAATGTTCAACATCAGTACCGTGCGTTTACCGACCGCCTCAACGCCGCGATAAAACTTCAGCGCCAGCTCATCTCTACCGCCCTCGGCCAGATAAAAACCTAGGTCGTTGTACGCCTGAACATTTTGCGCCGGGGGATGGCACGCCATGTAGGACTCGGGGCTTAAAAAGTTCAGGCCCCATTCGATGGATTCTGCGCGGGATTGCGCCGGCTCCATTCTTGAAACATATTTCAGCAAGTCCTTTGGGGACTTCGTCTCCAGGGCAGGAGTGAGCACATCACCGTCTGCGGAAATCCACTGATTGCCCTTCCACTGACCGACACAAAAAGTGGCCCAACGATCAGCGAGCACGCAACCGGTCTCCATGGAGATCACAACGCAATGCTGTTGCGACTCCAGTTTTTCTTCACCATTCTCGAGCGACAACATCCCGAAGATCACTGGATCGAGCAGCAGAGTTTTCTTGTCAGGACTGAGCATATTGGAATGCCCATCGGCGCCAATGTCGGCGCCGAAAAGCGGGAAGGTTTTGCCGTTGGCGGTGAACCATGCGGTCGCCGACTCAACGCCGGGCATAGTCCACTTTGTCGCTCGAAACGTAACCGTGTGTGCGTCGATACCGACTATGGGCGGGTCCTCGGCAAGGGCACTTGTGGCGGCAAGAAGGCAGTTGATCATCAACACCCACTTAAGGCTGGCCATAGACGATCCTCTTCACCGCCGGGCTTTCTGACATTAACTGTCTCTTCGTAACGCCATAGGCCTTGATAAGCTCCTCCCGAGATCCCTTCGAGCCAAAAGAGCGTTGGTTATTATCGAAGCTGTATTGCTCCAATCGCCCTGATGTCGAGTAATACCCGTGCCACTCTGGGCAAGAACCACAACCGCCATATCCGCCTATCGAAACAAGACTGCCCTGGGTGCCTTCCACGCAATCCATCGCCACAACAACATTGCTCAACATCTTCGTCTTCGCACCGTCGGAAGTGAGTTGTGAAACTTTGCTGATATCGCGACGAAGCACTTTGCCGCCGATGTTGATGGTTTGGTCAGAGCAAACCGGGATGACGTGGGTTTGCGCACCATCCACCGTCACCGATCGGCAGGACGACACCAACACCACTTCAACACCGCCGCACTGCATGACATCGCGTTGGGTGTAAGCATCCGTCGGCGCGGCGAAGGCTGGGGAAGAGAACAACCATGCCAGGCACCCGGAAAACAAAAGCTGATTCATTGAGAAATCCTTTTCGCCGTTAGCTGGCCTTTTGTTTTGTCAGGCACTTTACATAGCCGTCCGCAAACTTAGCGTCGAATGACAACGCCACCGGTTCATCCAGCTCGGCCGAGGTGTTGAGCAATTCGTGAGTAGCCGGGGTGTATTTGATCCAGCCGATTGTTCCGGTGCCGTCGGTGTCGAAAAACAGCTGAGCGCGCACCACTTCGCCGTCGTCCTCGTCGATCAGCAGGTTGACCTTGTCCTTGCCGACATAACGAAACGGAAAATCGCTGCTCCTGACAAGCTCAGTAAGGTAGCCGTAGCAACTCCCTTCACTGGCAGTCGCGGGCAGTGAATGAGGTAAAAGCGAAAGCGCAATCAGCACAGGCCGAATGAAAAACCAGTTCATCCACTCACTCCTCATCCATCGGCGACGATTCCACGTCGGTCATGCTCAGCAGCCGAAACTCATTGTTCACAAACTCGTAGTAACGATCCCGGTTACCGCTATCCAACGCGTTCCCTTGGACGTCCTCTTCACCGTCGAGCGTGATGCCGGAGACGATGATCAAGCGGCTGTCGGGCTGGTAAACCATGCCGAACGTACTTCCGTCGTAAGCATTCGGCAGACCGCCAACCACTTCCCCAGTCTGAGCGTCCAGCACTTCGCCGCAAATCGCGCTACCGCCACAACCGAGCCTGTGCAGGATGTAATGGCCGGCGAAGTTGACCTTGCCTTTCAGAGCTTGTGCCCGCGCCTGATCCATCATTGGACTGCTGTTTTCTTGGGGTACCAATTTATGATTGGGACCGGTGAAAACTGGCGTGACGGTGTAATCCTTGAAGGCTGGATCGGCAGCGAATGCCATGGACGCAGCAGCCAATATCAAGCTGCCGAGAAGAACCAAAAATCCTTTCACGCTGTAACTCCATCGACGCAAGTCATTGTGGGTGTGTTCATTCGAAGACAATGCCGCGCACCGCTTTCTTGATTTGCTCGAATCCTTCGTTGCTGATCGCCAACGAGGCGGATGAGCCCGATTCCGCCGAGCCGATCAGCACGGCTTTACCTCGCAGCAAGCAAAAAGCGATGCGGGTAATTTGCCGTCGTGACTTGTCGTGGAAACCGAAAATGAATCCCGAAGAGTTCTCCTCGCCCCATTGCTCAAAGGTGTAGGTGTTCGCACGACCGGCCAGCGAATTGGGCACCCAGCCCTGATCGGTAAGGGTCGCCGGGCACCTGCGGTCGTTGTCGTCACGCAGGACTTGCACCGCAAATGCATCGTCTACCGGGGGTTTCCAGTCGGTGAGAAGCGAAAAGTACTCCGAGTTTTCACACATCAAACCAAACCACGGCTGGCTCAGGTCACCGTGTTTCTCGAAGTGCCAGTCGGCACCACTCGACGTTTGCGCTTGCCACAAGCTGGGGGCGCTGGACGGTTTGGGCAGTTGTTTGGCTGCGATAAATACCGAATAGAAATCGTCGAACTTCAGCCATTGGTTCTGCAGCAGCGGCATGGAGAACCGACACGAACCCATGTCTACAACTGTCTCGGTCGGGCCTTGCGCAATCGGCGACTGGCCGGGCTCGTTACCGACCAATACAGGACCTGAGGCAGTCACATAATCCACCTGTAAAAACGCGACCAGACCAAAGATCAATTCGCGGAGGTATCGTAGTTTCACTTCGCATCCTTCGAATTGATCAATTCCAACTCACCATCCCGATACAACACCTCACACCCCAACCACGCCTGATCCACCTGCGGTATCACCGCCGACGGCTTGCGCAGCTCCCGCAACAACGTCGAGCCATGCGACAACCTCCCGCCCATCCGCGCAATCACCGCCCGCGCGGTTTGGTAATGCGCGTGCCGCCCCGGATCGAGGGTGTCTTCGAGCAAGATGTCGGCGCCGAGGATGCCTTGCACCTGCCCCGGATAAATCATGAACCCGGTCGCCTGCTCCGCACCTTCGCGACCGTCCTGCCAGAAGCTGCCGTCTCGGGTGCGAACGTCGGGATGCGGTGCAAACCAGTGCTCGCGATCCGCCAGCGGCATGGCGTGGTGCAGACGAAAGAAGATTCGCATGAGGTTGTCGCGATACCACTCGCGCACTTGCAGGTAGTAGCCGCGCAGACCCGGCATGCCGGTGGAATGAGCGAGGCGGATCAGCCCTGACCATTGCGGGAATGGTTGTAGCGGCAGTTCGCTAGACGCGGGTCGAGGCGTAGCCGGATCGGTTTCCCATGGCAGTCGATGCGGACTGTTTTCCAGATTGTCGTAAGCCGTCGGCGGGCGCCCCAGCCAATCGCCGCCGCTGCTGGCCAGTGCCGTGGCGATGCACAGATTGCCTTGCACCACGAACACGTAAAACCGGGTGAACCAGTCCGCGAGTTGCTGGCCATCGGCAGCTTGGGCGATGAGTTCGGCCAGCTCCCGATCGAAGCGCTGTAAGCCGTTTTCAAGATTCAGTAAATGGCCGCGAGCCTTGCGTTGCATGCGCAAAAACAGCGGCAACGAACGCAGCATCTTCAGCGGTTGCCACGGCAGATGCGGCGTTGCGCCGCCGACTTCACCAGCGTAGTTACTCGCGCTAATGCCCCAGTCGGCCAGCCTTGCGAGGAACAGGTCATTGTTGATGTAGGACGCGCCGCCGAACACGGCGGTGAACGGCTCATTGTCCTGCAACACTCGAGCATCCCAGCGCGCCATGATCGCCGGGATACTCGCTGCCGCGCGGCGTTGGGCGTATTCCACCAGCACGCTCGGTTGCGGCGGCAGGATCTCGGCGATGTTGGCGGCGGTCAGGTGGCGGCGCCAGCCGTAGTCGCTGATCGGCCGGTATTGCAGCAGCCACAGTTGCGAGCCATCCCAGGCCCATTCGACGTCGCCGGGCACGTAGTGGAACACGCGCAACACGTCTTGCAGAAAGCGCCACAGCAGGTCTTCGGTCAAGCCGTGGGACGGCGTGAACGTGCCACTGCGCCACGCATCGCCGAGCCGCGAAAGCGTTGCCCGCGAGGGGCTGACTTGACCGTCGGCCAGCGATTCGAGATGGCCTTCAACCCATTCCAGTTCTACCGAGAGATGTCGCACGAACGCGATCCCGGACACTACCGGCGTGATGAAGCGCTGCACCACCACTTCCTCGACGCCCTCGGCCGTCAGTTCGGCAATGCGTTTCGGCACATTGGCGGTCGGCTCGCGCAGATAGGTCATGCTCAAACCGGCATTCGCCGAATCTGCCTGATCCTCGCCGTAACTGGAGGAGCGCACCGCCCAGGTCGCCTGCGGTTGGCTGGCGAGGAAAGCCGACAGACGCGGATCGTCGCAATCGTTCAGCGTCAGTGCCGCCGGCACCGGTTGCCGGGCCAGCTCAGCCAAGCGCAAACGACCGCCCTTGGTGTGCGCAACAAACCCGCGCTCGCCCGACTCCAGCCACTGCGCGAACTGCGCGGGCGAGTCGATCCACGGGTAATGACCCCAACCGGGTTTCAGGTTGATGGTCAGATCAGCGCGGGCGAGAATCGCCGACCATGCCGCCGCTTGCTCGATGCCGAGCACCGCATCTTGATCGCCCCAGACCAACTCGACCGGATCGGTGATCCACTCCAGCAGTGGCAACGCGGTATCGGCGCGGATCAGATCCCAATGCGGCACAAACGCACGGCAGCGCGCATAGCCGGCGCCCATGCGCTGGTACTGCGCGGGTGTCCAGGTCTGGTTGGAAAACTTGCGCGCGAACAGCGTGGGCTTGTTCGACAGCAGCCAGTGGATGGTCTTGCGGATCGGCAGCGGCGACATCAGTGCCGGTAACCGCCGCTGCCACAGAAACGCACCGACGGGTGCCAGCAAAACACTGCGGGAAAAGTGCCCGGGTCGACGTTGCAACGCATGCAATACAAGTAAGGCATTGACCCCGACCGCCATGATCGCGCTGCCCTGCTGCGTCATCGCCAGCAAAGTCTGCGCGTAGTCCGCGAGATCCTCGCAGGGTGGCTGCGGATTGGCGCCGAAGCCCGGCAACTCCAGCGGCACCACGTCGTAGCGCTGAAAGTGCGGCAGCGCATCATCCCACCAATCGGCGGCGCTGCCGTTGCCGGCCAGCAGGTACATCAAGGGCTTGCTCATGAGCGGCACTCAGGTCAGATCGCGCAGAGCGGCGTCGAGGGTGGGGTAGCGGAACGTGTAACCGGCCTCGGTCAAACGCTGGGGCACCACGCGCTGACCGTCGAAGAACAGCTGAGCCATTTCCCCTGCCAATGCACGCACTGGCGCGGCGGGAATGTGCAACCACACCGGGCGCTTGAGGACCTTGCCGGCCTGTTCGGCGAACGCTGCCTGACTGACCGTTTCGGGCGCGACCATGTTGTAGGTGCCGCACAGACTGTCGTCGTTGAAAGCCCGCGCGATCACCTGAAGCACATCGTCGCGATGCACCCAGCTCATGATCTGCCGACCATCGCCCATGCGTCCGCCGAAGCCCAGGCGAAACGGAATCAGCAACGGCGTCAACGCACCGCCCGGGCCGAAGACCACGCCGAGGCGCAGCACCACCTGACGCACGCCAAATTCCGTAGCCGGTTGCGCGGCGGCTTCCCAACGTGCGCAGAGTTCGGCCATGAAACCGTCGCCCTTGCTGGCGTGTTCATCGAGGCTTTCGCTGGCATCGCGCACACCGTAGAAACCGATGGCTGAGGCTTGAATCCATAGCGTGGGTTTGTGCTTGGTGTTCTTCAGCCATGTCATCAGCGCTTCGGTGGTGCCGACTCGACTGGCGAGCAGTTGCGCCTGACGCTTGGGAGTCCAGCGTGGGCCGGCGACTGGTGCGCCTGCGAGATTGATCACTACGTCGAAGGAATTGTCGTGGCTGAGTTCGCTGAGCGAATGCACGCAGCGGACGCGGCCGTTGAATAGATTGGCCGCGCTCAACGGATCGCGCGTCAGTACGCTGACCGAGTGGCCGGCGTCGAGCAGTTGGTTGACCAAGGCTTCACCGATAAACCCGGTGCCGCCGGTGATCAGCACGCGTTTGAAAGCGCCACCGGCAAACGGGTTGGATTGGCTCGGTGCCTTTACTGAAGGGGATTTTCGGCGGTCATGCCGATACAACCAGAACAGCGGCGGCAACAACACCAGCAACGCAAAACCGTCGAGCCACAGGTGCGACCAGACCTGTTGTTGCGCTGAGAGCCACATGTCCTGCGGCGCCCATAACAGAATGCCGGCGATCAACCATCCCCACACTGCCGGTGCTTTCAAGCGACTGCCCAAGTGCACCAGCGCGAGCATGTACAGCGCATAACTTTGCAGCGTCGCGCCGAACAGCGCGAGCCACCAGACTTGTTGTTCGTGGCCGGCCGCAGGTACCGCATCGGCGCCCCAGAATGCGAGTTCGAGAACTTCAAGATAGCCGTCGAGTAAACCGGAATGCCCGGCCCAGGTCAGGGTGAGACCGGCGAGAATGTGCACGATTGCGGCGGCGTATAGCCAGAGCACTAACGCGGGGCGAAGGGAGTTCGAGGGGGCTGGCATTCCGTGTCCTGAGCGCATTCCTTGGGGGTGGGGAGTTTAAAGGAAAATCGCGGTCGTCAGATGCTCAAGTATTAAACGTTCAAGCGCTGCGGATTCTGGCTCAGCGCATATGAAAACGCGTTAGCCATGGTGGCGGAACGCGTTTGATCACATCGAGGTGAAAAGGCGTCGGGCGCTATAAACGCCCTTCTTCACTTAACCGCACTAAAAGCAGCTGCTGGCCACTATCGGTTCGGCCACTTCGGACTGAAGTCGCTTAATCGCATTGATGCCCGAGTCGTTACCTTTGTCGGCAGCAAGCTGATAACAGGCCAAGGCGCGAGGAGTATCTTTCTTTCCTAGATCGCCGCTTTTCCAATAATCGCCTAACGAAACGAATGCGTGCGTTGATCCCATGGTGGTAGCACGAATCAACTCTTTTTCAACGTCCAGCGGGCGCTGGCAGGGTCCTGAACCGGCCAATTCATTGCCAAAACAATAGAAGCCAGCCAACGACTCAGCACCGCTCGGCGAATCAACGGCTGCTGCTTTGAAAAGAGCCTCAACTTTGCCGTATTCCAATTGCGGGGCCATACCCGACAGACTCAGCCCGGCCGCAGCCGAACTAGATATAGGATCACCTGAAGCGGCCGCGCACAGGTAATTTTCCAAAGTTGCCTCAAAAAGTTCTCCTGTCAGTCGGTATTGCTCAAGGCCGCCCAAGCCAGCAAATCCTTGTCCGCGCTGCCAACAGAAATTCTCCGCACGACTCATTTTCCGCGTACTGGCTACAGAAAGCTCTTTATCAGGAATCGACCAGTCCTCAACCCCATCAAGCGTCCAGCAGGACTTCCGCGAAAAGTTGAAAATCTTGATATTGCTGTTGCCGGCGCGTTTATCCACAACGTTAACGTGGCGGTCATCCACCTTCTCGATCTCTATTCCTTCGACTTTCCCATCTGGCACCGCAGCCATTAAGGGAAACGCCATGTCGCGCCCCACCACTGCAGTGACGTGAGTCACTATCCGTCCTATATCCGACGTCCCCTTCAACACCAATAGCTTCACGGCCTGCGCAGTTAGTCGCTTCTGCGATTCGACATTAGCGGAGAATGCTGGAAGAAACTGTGCAAAGTCTTGCGTAGGGCACGAGCCACGTCCAATTGTCGGGCCACTCCCGGTATCGGACGCGATATTGTCCAAAAACACTGAACGGTCACGACTCATACTGGCGATGCAATTGTTCACCGCTGCCACATGCGCCGAAGAGCCCGGTTTCGTCTCCAACGCATCGACCAGACAATCGGTATCGCGCAGCTTGATCCAGGCGCGTTGAGCCTCCTGAACCGTTGCCTTTTGGTTCGCAGCAAGAACTGGATCAGTTTGGTACCCACCCTCGAGCCGAACCATCAGTTCTTGATAACTGGTATTCAACTGCGTATCTGCTGCAGCCTTGGCACTCACAGAACATCTTTCACTCTGCGAGTTCGTATTGATATTGGCACATGCATCGTCAGCAAATGCATGCCCCCCCAACAGAGATAAACCACCAATCAGCACGGCGGGCAGCACCGGAATAAGATATTTACTCAAGGCAAATTCCAACAATATTTTGCGAAAGTGTATTTTTAAGTCGTGCTTATTCTTCAAGGGAGATAGCCATTTTCAGAGTAGATCCATTCAGATAAACGACTGCTTCGCGCCCATTAATATCGACAGGGGTAGGATTCTGGATCATTCCTTCATCACTAGCCTTCGCAATTTTTGTTAACGTCTTATCCGCTACATTGGCACGCCAAATAGTTTCATCACCATTCTTGAAATAAAACGTCGGCCGTGACTTGCTCCAAATCGGAGCATATATATTCCAACCGGCCTCGGGCCGACCAGCCTGCGCTATCGTTTCATACCCTGAGGTGTGCGAGTAGTACGCTTGCAATTTTCCATACTCACCACCCCAGCCGAATGTCAAACCACTAACAGCATTTTCATCAGTATTTGGCCACTGCTGGAACAGCAAACTGCTTTCCACTGGCGGAGATTTTGAACCGAGCTTATAAACCATCCCCCGCAGCTGATTCTTAGAGAGCTGCTGTCGATAGTAAAACGCCCCATCAAAGATTCCCGCAAACCTTTTCCCTTCGTCGTTTGAACCCAAACTCAGAGCACCATCAAAACCGATATTTTTCGCAATCGTGTGCAATACCGGCCTGTCGTTGCGATCAACGTACTCATATAGAGTACCCCGGTACGCAATCATCGCCGCATCAAAATGCCCCTCAAACACGATGACATGCAACATGCCTGAAATTGTTTCAGCTGAGATCAAAAATCGTTCGACAGCCCCTTTTTCATTGGGAAGCCCTGCTAAATCAATGACCTTCCATGAGCGCTCAAACTGTGTGTAGGGTTTATCACCCAACATTAACTTAATATCTTTCTGTTCCGGCCTAGGCGCGATAGAAACCGGTGTGAGAAAGTTTATCTGCTGAATATAAGCGCCCTCTAAACACTCCACTGACTCACAGGAATTACGCTCTGACTCAAGCCAGTCACTTTCGATTATTTGCAAGGCCCGCCGATGTTTTATCGGTTTGAAGACCTCACTGAGTTTTTCGTCCATTGCGGACAAAGAAGGAGAACTACAAATTTTTCTTTCTACTTCCGTCGAAGCTTTGCGACAGTCGAAACTCGCAGAAAATGCGGCAGAACTGAATAGCAAAAAGGTTAACGATAAAAAGCAGGGGAGCGAATGTAAATTTTTCATTGAATCAGCCTTCAAAGAAATTTTCCCACCATCGAAACGGATACGTTTACGCTGCGCCTCAAAATCAAAGAATTTTGGCGCAACAAATAAATCCGTCCCCTTTCACACGTAAAGGAAATAGCGCAAAAAAGAGAAGATAATTTTGTTCATGCTCATCCAAGTCGACGCTTTCGCCCCAATGCTCCGACTTGTCCGTTTCAACGTCTGCTCTTGTCCGGTGCCAAAGCCAAATGGCGAGCACGCTCTATCGTCGCGCGAATCAGGCAGGCATCGGACCACTCACCGAAAACTGATTTACTCGATTTCGGGTCGGACTGGCACTCCGCATCTCGAAATTTCATCCAGGCTCTTTGAGTTTCCCTCAGTGCTTTCTGACCGCTTTCGTCCAGCCGACTCATACGATCCCGATATACAGAGTTCAACAATGCATCCGCGTCAGGAACCATCAGATCAAGAACACCATTTCCCGAGGGAAACCACTCAACGTCCGCCAATGCCTGTTCGCTTTCATTGTTCCAATTGTCGAGGCCGTTTTCTTCGATCTTCAGTGTGGCGAATCGCTGATGGTGATTCGTCGGATCGCTCTCGCTGACCTCCGAGCGATAAACAATTTCCAAATAGATAGGGTCGGTTGTGCGCTGAGGATCATTCAATAGCGTTTGCCGAACAATGGCCCGTTGCTTTTTGCTCTCAGTGATCTCTATCGAAAAGCACGGATCCGGCCCAGGACGTTCTGCGGACACCTTCCTCTCCAGGCATTGATTACGAACCGCCATGGAAGGGGTATCCGAACCGCCACCCACATCGACGACTCTGACAAGCAACCGGACTTCCGGATCCTTGGAAAAGTCGGCCTGAAGGATGGTGGCAATCATCGTGCCTTCAGCCATGACCACAGGCGACAGTATTGAAAGTAAAAAAATGAGGCTGAATCTGAAAAACTGCATTCCTTGGCGTCCGTAAAAAATCAGTGATCCGTTCAATTCTGAACGGGCCTGCGACAGAAGATAGAGTCAGAACCGACAAACGGGTCAGATCTATTTACGCTCTCAACTAAATTCAAAGCAGTCGAGCGCAACAAATAAATCCGTCCCCTTTACCAATCACCGCACATACGCCTCGGTGGTGCCCATGCCACCCAGGATCGAAACCTCCCTCGCGTCGCTATTTCGCCCGTTCAGCAACGCGTGCAGGCACTTTTCCGGCTTTACCTTCCGCGATCATGGCGTCAGAGTATTTTTTGTAATATTTCGCAGCCTCGGAAGTTTCTTTCAAATTCCACAAAGAGTCCGCGATATTGAGCATCAGCACAGTCCGCTTACCAACTACTTCGATTCCCCGATAAATCCTCAGTGCGGACGAATCATCACCTGCTTGTGCTAGATAGAAACCGACATTGTTCAAGGCTTGGACGTTCTTACTGGCTGGGTAGCAACTCATATAAGATTCGACCCCCATGAATAGTTGGTCTTTTACAGCAAGTCCTTTCGCAGAAGCATTATTAATCGATTCCACTGACTTTATTAGGTTGTTAGGAGAAATCGTTTCCAAGTTCGGCACAATCACCTCTCCCCCATCAGTCAACCAATTTCCCCCTTTCCAACTTCCAGAACATGCTTCAGCGGAGCGTGACAAAAGTACGCAACCAGTATCCATTGAAACCATATCGCAATAATTATTCTCGGTGGCAACCACCTCTTGCCCATTGCTCAACTCTCCAAATACAGTTCGCTGAACCAACGCATATTTTTTGCTGGGCGAAAGAGAATCAGAGTTAATACCTACGCCAACTGAAGCTTTGCTCCCACTATCGTATAAATCATAGCTTTCGTTCATCTTGGAGAAGGTAGCGCGCTTCCATACAGCGGCACCTTGATCCCAAGAAGAAAACTTGAGCATCGCACCATCGGCACTCGTCAAACTCGAATCTGCGGCATTACAAAAAGATCCAATTGAAAAAATTAGACACGTACCTATAAAAAATTTTGCCTTTAACATTTTCAAAGCCCTGCCTTTAAGTGATTATAACGGAGAGATGGATTCGTCATTCTTCTGTTATTACCATACAAATCGAGAACCTTCCGCTCATTCGCGTCGTGCGCCGCCCCCCAAGTATCAATATTCCTACTTACCGCCGGATTCTGGGAGGAAAAAAAGGGGACAAGAAAAAAAGGGGACAGACCACGTTTTCGGGTAATTACTAAAACCGTGGTCTGTCCCCATTTCCCACCCACCACAGCCTTAAAGGTTTTCACTCATCTCCGTGCATTCTTTTGCATCTGCAAGGACTCTACGCTCACCGTAGTTAAAGACACAGACCGGCTTTTTAAAGCTACCTCTCATCTTCTGACAAACACCACCAGTTTTTTCTTTGAAAACACACTGATCACCACCAATAATCAACTCTTTACTTGGAGCCAAGGCCAGAACCTCACGATCCTCTATACGGTATATAGTCTCGTATATCGAGTCTCCTGACTGCTGAATATCTTTATAACTTCCATCCTGCGACTCGGAAGCGCCCGCCGGAATAGATCCAATATAATCAGCCGAGCCACTCTTTGACGAAGTAGCAAAAATCATAATCTGAGCGTTAAGCCCCATATCATCAATGGTTGGGTAAGAATATATAAATGACACTCCAGACTCATTTGATGACTCTCTATAAACATACTCAGAACGGCAGCCACGCTCAGGATTTTCAATAGAAAATCTTCCCCCATCAAACGAGAGATGCAAAATTACTTGAGAGCCAGAATCTTGATCAGAAGCCTCGCACAACAACTTGTGTTCTACAGGAGAAGATAGCACTGAGCAGCTGTAGACCAAGAAAAAAAACATGATCATTTTACTCATTACCGAACCACCTCAAAAATGCTGTAGCAATTTATTTGTTAATGTTTCGCGACCTGAAAAGTTAGCTGCGGCCGGCCATGGTACCGAAGCAGTACCTACAGCGGGACGGTCCCCTCGAATACGCCGTGTTACGTTAGGTATGTTGTTAGAGTCAGCGAGTTCCAGCACTCTATTTTTTGCCCAAAACCAACCAGCAGTGTCAATACATGTGAATGGCTCGTTTTTAACACGGTCTGCGTTAACTATAACTGGCGGTCGGAATTGTGCGTCTAACTGTGCAATGGTCGCAGCATTCTGAATTGGCAAAGTAGCTTGTTGTGCTGCGGGAACAGTAGGCCCGGAGATGGTAATCCCCCACCACGCTGTATGTTTCCACCAATTATCTGTAAAAATGGGGACAGACCACGTTTTTCGGATCATTTTTAAAACGTGGTCTGCCCCCATTTCACATTTATCTTTAAGCATCGCACCAAGATCAAAACCGTCTAGCTTAAAGTATAAATCCGACCCTTAGATTAGAATAACTTATCTATAGCAACTTGATCGTACCTAGTAAACCCCCCTCCCAATGCGCCGGAAGAAACATCGAAATAGATTGGGCGAGCCAAATCACCAACTTTATAAACAGAAAAAACTTGGCTTGAGCCAAATGAATGCCTTCCAGTCCCCTTTTCAATTACAGCTTCCGGCGCTGAAATACTCAAATTATCTTTTGAGTTATATATTCTCGACAACTTTGCCTCACCCAGTGTTGACTCACTAACCTCCAGTGGCAACGGAGGCGCTCTCAACAAAGGTTCGATAGCTATATTATCGGTGGAACTTTTCCACTCATCTGAAAATTCGTAAATCGCCTCATCATACTCCTCTGCAAGAGGTCGATTTAGTCCACATACTGCCTTGTTAATAAGAATTCCGTTCTGCTCATTACGTACATTTGCATAAATGCAATCTATGAAGACGTCCTTGGCATTTCTCATCAGTGTAAAATAAGCTTCAAATGTTGAGCGAGACGCCAAATTTTCATAATGTAGGGCTTTCCCCCCATTAAAGTCGACTAGTTCTCTGGTTGTTTCTCCTTCACTACCAACAACGTTCTCGATCGTCCGACTCCCGCCTGCCCAAGTCACGCTTAAACTTTTAGTCTTCGCATTCGCTAAATAAACGTCATTTTGGCCAGCCACAGAAATACCAGAGACCATGACAACTGAAAACATTAAAACAGCTTGAAACCTTAACTTCATACTATTTCGTCTCCGGAGCAGAAGAAGTCGCTCTTAAAATTGATTCAAATTTAACAGCATAACTTGCAATAAGTTCTTTTCGGTCAGACCCATTGATAACCTTGCGAGCACCCTCATAATCTTTAGTTGAATTATTAACATAATCACTGAGCTTTTTGCCGGTAAAAATCCCTTCCTTCATACCCCATATCATGATCGGTATCGAATTTTCGAATCCCGCAGCCTCATCAGGCCTATTCACAAAGTCAATACCGAAATGATCCTTAGCCTTTTGATAGTTTTTCTTCCATGTCAAATGAACAAGGCCTCGACCGCGATACTTAAAACCATCGCCTTGTACTGTATTGCCATTCGCGATTGCTGTTTGCCGGCCTTCTTCGGAGCTCGCAAGAACAGGATCATACTTATTAAAATAAGAAACATCACCATATTCTGGAGCCACACTAAAATATTCAGGTATCATAAATTGATAAGCCTCATGACGAGCAGTCGCAAACATATAAGACCATTCATATATAGTGTATACTTCTTTAGTTTTATCTATATATTTATTTATATGCTCAGCAATTTTTTGCAAATTAACTCTTGAGTTTGGAGTGAAAGCAGGAACATTTGGTTGAAATGACGCATGCTGTTCAGCGTACATCGCTACAAATCGCTCAACATCTATGAGCTGCGACCGGCTCATGAAATTACTCAACATTTCTATAGGATGGAAATGCCAAACCAGATCTGTATCTACGACAGCCTTCCCAATTAGGTCTTCCCAAAACACGTATTTCGTGATTCTTTCTTTTTCGTGTTTCAGCGTTTTCGGAGAATTTTCCAATAGCTGATCAAGTCTGCTCCACTTTTGAGCATCTGCTTTTTCTTTCCACTCAGTCGGATGATGGGCCACCAGCCTGGACCACTGCGAGCGCGTATTAGGTTTTTTCAAAGCCTCGGCCAACTCGGTCGGATCGACGTCCCCGCTCTGGTCTTTATCGATCTTCGCAAACAGATCCTGAAAGAACGTAGGCATATCTTCTGGATCGAGAAACCCGTCCGCTGTCGCATTGGTTTCTTCGACGATCTGAAACCCCAGCTTTTCCCAATCATGCTGAGTGATGATTTGTGCACCGGCTTTCTTGACCAGACCATTGACGGCCTGAGCATTGTCGGTAACGGTCACATCGTAGTAATCGTCGGCGCCCACTTTGATGACCGGCGTCTTGTTCAAATCAACCGCATGTTCCGTTTTCAGCACCGTACTGTCGGTCGCAGGTGCTTTTTTCTTCAGCTCACCTCCGACCGGCAAATACAGGTATTGCTTGCCGATCTTCAGCCCAACCGTATTCTTGAGGAAGTCTTTTACATCGGCTTCGGCGGTAAATATCTCGACGTGTACTTGATACTTACTTGCTACACCGCCATCTTCGCCGGTCAGGTTTTCAGTCAATCCCAGATAACCGATCGGATCTCCCGCCTTGATTCCGGTACTGGCGGGTTCTACAGAATTGAAGCTACTCGGGATTACATCCCAAGCAACGTAGTCGTTTTCCACAATCGCCCAGAAGCTGGGAGGAAGGCTTCCATCCCCAGCCAAGCTACCGCTGCTCGTACATTTCGCCATTCGACGAATTGTCCCTGCAACATTGAGGTTCAGTACCTCTTTGCTTTCAAATTCAACCGAACTTTGAGGGTTAAGTTGCAGCGAGCCAATCTTATCACCGGCATTCTGCCCATTTTGGGCAGAGATAGGACCCTGATAAAGATCCAATCTTGTCAACGCGGTTCCTTTCACCTTACCTTGCCAATATTTTGGCTTTAAACGCTCCGGGATCGGGTCTGCCAGCCATATACGTGCGGGTTTGGAGTTTTTGTAGGGCTCTCCGTCTTTCAAGTATGCGAACCAGATCTCCTTTCCAGCCTCGCGAACTTTGTGACCGCTCTTTTTAACGCTACCTGAAAGAATTTTCCCTTTCGCATAGGTAACGTTGCCTAGGGCCTTTTGATCCAGTATTTCAAGTTTGGTCCCCGCAACGAGCTTGCCAACGTTCTGAACGCTACTGGATTCAGGGAAATCGTCGTAAGCGTTGAAGTCACTTACCTTCATGGTCACTTGAGGCTTCGGAGTTTCTTCCTCAGTCAGCGGATAACGCTTGAAGGGCAGAAGGTGCATGTACAAGCTGTAGAAATTCAGCTTGTTTTGCTTGCCTTTATTCGGTCCTTCTTCTGGGTTTGGCGCAGATTTGTACTCATGTCGCACCAAACAAAACGAGTTGGAATACTGCAGTTTTTTCTCATTTTCGCCGAACGTAGATTCTAGATAATCTTCGTTAAGGCGATAGGCCACGACTTCACCATCAGCCATACAACGAATCGGTTCGTTCAAAATACATTGAGGTGCGCTGGCATTGCTGATGTGAATCCCACCGTGCCAGAACTTGTTACTCCCCAACAAATAATGCCCGGATGTTTCATTCTCAAGTACCTTATATACTTCTTCCGCATCAGAAAACTGTTTACCGTCTGCTTTTCGAAATGGATATTGAAAATTTAATAACGGCATCGCTGCAGATGGAGCAGGTGCAGGTGCAGGGCTTGTACCTGTTCGAAAACTTTCCTTTGCTCTTAAGAATTTTGTAGCTTTCGGCCAATAGTGACTGGGTGGTTTGGGACCAAATATTGTTATCGCTGGCCCTGTACTATTTTGAGCACCAAATATATGCCCAACTTCTGTAGCGGGGTTGTAGTCCTCGATAATCCCTGTATGAAAAATCGGATCACCTGGTTTGTTAGGAGTGGCATTTATCCATAAGGCGATGTCACCTCGCTTTACGCTCTGTGGCTCAATCGTTGTGTAGTAACTGGAAGTATCCATGTTACGGGTGTCTTCATACGGAATATTATATCCAGCGCCTGTCAGCAACAGATTAACCATATGAGAACAGTCAATCTTTTTCTTACCGGCGGCGTTCGTTTGAAAACCATCGCCGCCCATTTTATAAACGTAATCGCCACCGGTGTAGTTACTTTTTAAATCAAGTGGTTCAGTCATTTCTGCTTCCTGCAAATTAGTAGCAATAGCTGCTGTCTTCAGCTGATTGCGCTTTCAATCGATTAAAATTTTTCAGGGCAGTTTCATTACCGTTATCCGCTGCCAAGCGATAGCAGGCCAGTGCTCTTGATAAATCCCGGGTTACTAGCCCTCCCGTTTCGAAGGAGTAACCTAAATAGTTCATTGCATCCGTCGACCCCATTGAGGCAGAACGAATAAGTTCTTTTTCGGCCTCATCGGGGTGTTGGCAAGCACCTTCTGCGGATGGGTTGTTTCCGTAACAATAAAATGTCGATAGAGAAGCTGCGCCATCCGCGAGGGTTGTTGCCGCAGCTTTGAAAAGCGACTCAACCTTGGCTGATTCCAACTGTGGTGCCATGCCAGAGAGGCTCAAACTTGCAGCATCCAAACTCGCCTGAGGATCCCCCGAAGCAGCGGCGCAAACATAGTTTTCCAACGCGGCCTCGAAAAACTCTCCTGTCAGATAATACTTTTCCAGTCCACCTAGACCTTCGAAACTCCGCGCGCGTTGATAGCAAATGCTCTCGGCCGTACTCATGGTCGGAGAACCCGATACAACAAGGTCTTTCTCACTAATCGACCAATCCTCAACACCTTCCAAAACCCAACACGCCTGGTGAGAAAAGTTAAAGATCTTGATGTTGCTGTTACCTGCACGCTTATCAACAACGTTGAAGTGACTGTCGTCAACGGCTTCGACTTCGACACCTTCTGTCTTACCTGTGGCTACGGGTGCCATCAGTGGAAAGGCCAATGTCGAGCTTTTGACTCCCGTCGTTTGCGGCTCAAAATTTCCGCTCTCCCCAGCAGGTTTCAAAACCAGCGACTTCACCGTCATCGCAGTCAACCGCTGCTGAATTTCAGCATTCGCAGAGAACGCCGGCAGGAACTGGGAAAAGTCCTCAGACGGACACTCATCCGCATAAGCT
>NZ_QAIU01000200.1:0-3295 GCF_003061205.1 Pseudomonas sp. HMWF006 | reverse complement strand
CTGCAACTGAGGCATCTCGGTCTGCTCCGGCCGGGTCACCAACCAGTAAGACTGATGCCCTTCCACGTGCACATTCAGCACCTGGGTCAACTGCCCACTGGCCAGTTCCGCCGCGACCATGTGCCAGTCGGCAATGGTGATGCCCAGCCCGTCGGTGGCAGCCTGAATCGCCAGGTCCAGCAGGTCGAACTCGTAGCCGCCCTGGGTATCGACGCCACTGATGCGCGCCGCGTCCAGCCAATGCTTCCAGGTCAGGTAACGCTGATCTTCCTTGGCCAGCACATGCAGCAGCGTCAGGCGATTGAGGTCGATGCCCTGCTCGCCGCCCTCGCGGGCATACAGCGACGGTGCGCACACCGCGATGTGCCGCTCCTGAATCAGCAGCGAACTGTCGAGGCCGTCCCACTCACCGTCGCCAAAACGGATCGCGCAATCGAGGGTGCTGGTTTCCGCCAGGCTGTCCTGCAAACGCGTGGTGATGCTCAGTTCCAGCTCCGGGTGCTGCTCGCGCAAGCGTCCCAGGCGCGGCATCAGCCAGCGACTGGTGAAGGTCGGAGGTGCGTTGATGTGCAGCCGGTTGGAATGGGTTTTCTGCTGAATGCTGCGCACCGTCAGTTCGATCTTGTCGAACGACTGGTGCAACGCCCGCAGCAGGACCTTGCCGGCGGCCGTCAGCTCCAGATGATGGTGACGGCGTTCCAGCAGGCTTTCGCCGAGCTGTTCCTCCAGTTGCCGCACCTGACGGCTGACCGCACTCTGGGTGACGTTAAGCAACTCGGCGGCGCGGGTGAAGCTGCCGGTGCTGCCGGCCACTTCGAACGCCTTTAGCGCGTTCAGACCGGGCATTTTACGTTTCATATCAAGGCACTCGAAAACCACTGACAAGGCGCAAAGCATCCCACGACTGCGCCGGACTGTCCTACAGGATTTTCTGAGTAACATGCATTCGATGCAGGTTTGCGTATCGTTTTTATCGTTTGTTCAACCTCCGGCGGAGGGCAAAACTGCGCGACATCTCTAATAAAAACAATCGAGAGCCGCTCCATGCCCTTCCCTGTCTCTTTGCGCCTGCGCACCACCTCCATCGTTCTGTTCTGCAGCGTTGCCGCTCCGGCGATGGCGGTACAAGTCACCGACAACCTTGATCTTGGCGGCGCCGTTCGCGCGCGCTGGGACGTGGACCCGGATCGCGACATTCAGAAGTTCGGCCTAGACACCGTATTCCTCAGCGCCAAATACAATTCCGACAGCTGGATCGGTGAGGCGCAGTACCGCTTCTACGGTCGCTCCTACCCTTACCAGTACACGAAAAACTACGGTGATATTCAGTTCGCCAAGTTCGCCTGGGCTGGCTACAAGTTCAACCCGGACCAACAAGTGCAGGTCGGCCTGAACACCGTGCCGTTCGGCTTGCAGCCGTACTTCGGCAGCACCTTCTACGAAACCCTGGGCAACGTCATCGGCCTGGAAGACGTGCAACAGATCGGCGCCAAATACATCCAGCAAAGCGGTGACTGGAACATCCAGGGCGGTTACTACCTGCGCCCGGCGTGGCAAGGCAAAGGCACCAGCAAGGGCGTCACCTATTCCAGCGTGGTGTCCGGGGCCGACAGCTACGTCGCCGACGGCAGCGACAACCAGGAACGCAACACGGTGGTGCTGCGCGTGGCAAAAGCACTGGATCTGGGCCCATGGAAATCAGAAGTGGGGATTTCCGGCCTGACCTCGACCCTGGAAAACAAGGACACCGACAACGATGGCCGGCGCAACGCCGTGGCCATTCACTATCTGGGCAAGAACGGCCCGTGGGGCGTGCAGTTGCAGGCGGCGCGCCAGCAGATGTCGCCGCGCAATTCCGGCAGCGATGAAGTGGTGACCCTCGGCGGCTACGACGGCACCTACAACGTGGCTAGTCGCGGCAATCTGTACGTCGCCGATCTGAGCTATGACGTGGGTGGTAAATACCTGTTCGATCAGGTCAGCGGGATCAAGCTCTACGCCAACTACAGCGCCTTCGACAAATCTGCCAGCGGCTTCAAGACCTCTGAGCGGATGATCCTCGGCAGCTCGTTTTCAGTGAGCAAATTGTGGGTGGCGACCGAGTGGTTGTTCGGCCGAAACGATCCGTACATCGGTGGCAGCAGTTACACCCAAAGCCTGGGCGCGGGGGGGCTGGATCAGTGGGAAAACCAGTTGTATGTGAACGTCGGTTACTACTTCTGATCCTGATGCGTTGGTGTTCATGACATAGCTGTCGCGAGCAGGCTCACGCCTACAGTGGTCCGTGCACGGATCCAGATGCAGGCGTGAGCCTGCTCGCGATGGCGTGCGTGTAAACAACACTTGCATCCGCCCTCCACCAATAGTCAGATACGCCCAAAGGAAAAACCTGCAAAACAACAATAAACCGGGCCACCGGATCGGAGTTCCACCTCCATGCGTCAACTGCCCTCGCTCAACACTCTGCGCGTGTTCGAAGAAGTCGCGCGGCATCGCAGTTTCAGTCAGGCCGCGCTGAGCCTGAACGTCACCCAAGGCGCCGTCAGCCGCCAAATCAAACAGCTTGAAGACTATCTCGGCGTCGCGCTGTTCGTGCGCACCCCGCAAGGCCTGTCGCTGACCGAAGCCGGCAGCAACCTCAAACCTCATCTGGCCGAAGCCTTCGACCACATCGAACGTTCTCTGCAAGCGGTGCGCGTGCCGAATCTGCGCCAACGCTTGAAAGTGCTCGCACCGCCGACCTGGGCCACCCGCTGGCTGTCGCCGCACCTGCGCGCGTTCTGTCAGCGCTACCCGGACATCAACCTCAGCGTGACCAACCAGATCGGCCACGACAGCCTCACGGAAGTCGATTGCCACATCCGCTTCGGCCTCGCGGCAGCGCCTCACTGCGTCAGTCAGTTGCTGGTGATGGAACGACATATTGCCGTGGCCAGCCCGGAGTTGTTCATGGCCGAGCAGCCACCGGATCTGCAAGCGTTCCCGCTGCTGCACATCCTCCACGACGGCAAACGCTTGAAGGTCTGGGAAAACTGGCTGGCAGCCATGGGCCGCGATGACATTGATGCCGCACAGGGACTGGAATTCAGCACTCTGGACCAAGTGATTCACACCGCACTGGCCGGCGGTGGACTGGCGGTGATCGACCGCCAGATGATCGAAAAGGAACTGGCCAACGGCAGCCTGTTGCCGATCACCCCGATTGAGGTGGTCGGCCCTTATGGTTATTGGCTGGATGTGGCGAATGACAAGCAAGGCTTGTCGAAAGTGAAGCTGTTTACCGATTGGTTGAGTC
>NZ_QAIU01000199.1:0-8080 GCF_003061205.1 Pseudomonas sp. HMWF006 | reverse complement strand
GGTATTCCATCTGGTATTCCCACATGTCCGCATCCAGCGGCCAGCCGTGGCTGAACAACACGGGCTTACCGCTGCCCCAGTCCTTGTAATAGATTTCGATGCCGTCGTGAGTGAAGAACGTGCTCATGAAAACTCCTTGCGTCAGGGTTCGCTGATGGGCGTGCAGATGCCGGAATGGCAGCCTTCACTATCTGCGCAAAGCAGGCGGGCGACTTGTATGCAGGTGCTGGGTTGCGATGACGTCTGATTGATCGCCAGGTTCTTTGGTGCAACTTCGAGCGATTATTCGAGGGAGTATGAAGGCGTGAAACGCAAAAGCCTGCAGGGCGATGCCTGTCCGCTGGCCGGGCCCTGCAAACCGTGATCGTCGCGTTGTCGCAATGGGGCGGGGTTCATGTACGCGCCGGGTGAGCCAGGTTCGGTGATGGTCGATGCATAACATCGACAGCCGATTCGCAAACGGGAACTCAGGTCTGCAGAGGGTCGCTTATTGGCGCCCGATGAGGTGGCCACCCGGCTTGCTGTAGAACACTGGGGAAAACCCGCACGAATCCCCGACAGACGGTAGAAACTTAAGTTTGACGTCAAAATGATGGCCATCTAATATCGCGCCATTATTTTGATATCACTTTCGTCTCGAGGGATCGAACATGTCCTCACCCGCCCTCGCGGCGCGGCTGTGCGCAGTTTTGCTGTGCCTGTCTCCGCTTCAAATTGCGTTTGCCGCCCCCACCCCCGGGGAAACCGATCTGATTCGCGATCGCCAGAACCGTTTGCTCGAAGAGCAGCAACGGCGACTGGAAGAACTCAAGGACCTGCCGGGTAAAGAAGCCAAACCTGCGCCACCGACGGCGCCCACGGATAGCCGTTGCTTTCTGATCAAGGACATCGAACTCAAGGGCGCCGACAGCCTCTCCGAGCGCGACAGGAACAGCCTGCTCAAACCCTACATCGGTGAATGTCTCGGTGTGCCGCAACTCAACGCGTTGCTGAAAGTCATCACCGACTACTACATCGAGAAGGGGCTGGTCACCAGTCGCGCCTACCTGCCACAGCAGGACCTGTCCGCCGGCCACCTGAAAGTGCTGGTGGTCGAAGGCAAACTCGAAGGCCTCAAGGGCGCCGAGAACAGCAAGCTGTCGGACCGCGAACTGGCGATGGCATTTCCTGGCAAGACCGGTGAGCTGGTCAATCTGCGCGAAATCGAGCAGATGGTCGATCAGCTCAATCGCCTGCCGTCCAATCAGGCCAAGATGGAGCTGTCACCGGGCGAGAATGTGGGTGGCAGCACGGTGCTGGTGACCAATACCCCGCAAAAACCCTGGCGTGCCGGCCTTTCGCGCAGCAACGATGGCCAGCGCAGCACCGGCGAGCAGCAGTGGGGCACGACGTTCGATTGGGACAGCCCGCTGGGCCTGGCCGATCAGTTGAGCCTGCGTGGCGGTCACGATGCGATGACCGATCACCAGCACACTTCCAGCAACGCCATGCTCAACTACAACCTGCCGTGGGGCTGGTGGAACTTCACCTACACCTACAGCCAGAGCGACTACCGCTCGCAGATCGCCGCCAACGGTTACAACTTCAAACAGACCGGCGACAGCGAAAACCACCAGGTACGCGCCGAGCGGGTGATTTATCGCGATGCCGTCAGCAAGACCTCGCTCAGCACCGGCCTGTCGTACCTGCGCACCAACAACTTCATCGAAGACAGCAAGCTCAAGCTCAGCAGCAATCGCATCAGTGAAGCGCAGTTCGGCATCAACCATGGCCGTCGCATCGGCAATGCTTTCGTCAACTTCGATATGGGCATGCAGGAAGGCATCGGCGCGTTCGACGCCCAGGGCAGTCACGATCCGGGTCCGGGCGAACCGGATGCGCGCTACCGCAAATACACCGCGACCGTGAGCTATCTGCAGCCGTTCAAGCTGTGGGGTGAGTCGCTCAGCTTCAGCAGCCTGATGACCGGCCAACGCAGCGAAGATGTGCTGTTCAGCCCGCAGCGCACCAGCCTTGGGGGCTCGTCGTCGATTCGCGGTTACAAGGATCAGTCGTTGTCCGGCGACAGCGGCGGTTACTGGCGCAACGATCTGCGCTGGGCGCGTCCGGTCACGGCCCAATGGCTGCAACCGGTGTTCAGCGAATACGGCACCAGCATCGGCTATGACCAGGGCGTGATCCAGAACGGTCGCTACAACGGCGATCAACACGGGCGCATGTCGAGCAACTCGCTGGAACTGTTCGCCCGCGGCCAGCACGTCGCCGCCAGCGTGACATTCGCCCATTCCCTGGAACGACCGGATGTGCTCACCGAGCGCGAAGCACCGATCTATTTCCGCCTGGATTTCTTCATCTAATTACAGCCTTTCGGGATCATCGACATGGACGTTCGCCAGTTCGCCTTTTTTGCAGCCCAGCCCTCCGCCGCCTTGAAAAGCCGTGATTTGTTCCTCGGCATGCCCAAGCGCGGACTGGCGTTTCTGCTGGCCAACGTCATGTTCTGGCAACCGATGTGGGCGCAGGCCGACGGCATCGTCGTGGCCAACCCGAACACCTCGCTGGACCGCGCCGGTAACGGCGTGCCGATCATCAATATCGCCACGCCCAACGGCAGCGGTCTGTCGCATAACCAGTTCAACGATTACAACGTCGGTGCTCAGGGCGTCATCCTCAACAACGGTGCGACGCAAACGTCGAACACTCAGTTGGGCGGGCACATCATCGGCAACCCGAACCTGAAAAACAGCGGTTCGGCGTCGACGATTCTCAACGAGGTCGTCAGCGGCAATCCAAGCCAGTTGCGCGGCTACACCGAAGTGGCGGGGCAGTCGGCACGCGTTATCGTCGCCAACCCGTATGGCATTACCTGTAATGGCTGCGGTTTCATCAACGCCCCACGGGTGACCTTGTCCACCGGTAAGCCGGTGCTCGACAACGGTCGTCTGGATCGTTTTCAGGTCGATCAGGGCAGCGTTGCCATCGAAGGCGCCGGCCTCAATGCCAACAACGTCGACCGCTTCGAAATCATCACCCGCAGTGCGAAGATCAACGCCGAGATTCAAGCGCAGAACCTGACCATCGTCGCCGGGCGCAACGACGTCAACGCGCAAACCCTCAATGCCCCGGCCCGCGCCGATGATGGCAGCAGCAAACCGCAGCTGGCCATCGACTCCTCGGCGCTGGGCGGCATGTACGCCGGGACAATCAAACTGGTGGGCACCGAGGCCGGGGTCGGGGTGAAACTGGCGGGCAATCTGGCCGCCAGTGGTGGCGATATCCAGATTGATGCCAACGGTCAATTGACCCTGGCGCAGACCTCGGCGGCCACTGCCGTGAACGTCAAGGCCAACAGCTTTGATGCGCAAGGTCCGGTCTACGCCGGCACCGCTCTGAACGTGCAAACCCAGGGTGATCTGAGCAACCAGCAAAGTCTCGCCGCGCGCGACAGCATAAGCCTCAGCGCCGGTGGCAACCTGAGCAACAACGGCGTCATTGAAGCCGGGGTCAACGCCGACAACAGCCGCAACAACGCCGGCGACGTGAACCTGAGTGCGCAGAACCTCAACAACAACGGCAAAAGCATCATCGCCAGTCGCAACCTGACGGCGAACGTCGGGCAAACCCTGAACAACCAGGGCGGCACCTTGAGCGCCCAGCAGGCCACGCGCCTCACGGCCACCACCCTGGACAACCAGAACAAGGGCAACGTTCTCGGCAACTCGACGGTGCAGTTGAACGCCAGCAAGGTGCTCAACACGCAGGGCGTGATCAGCAGCAGCGGCAACCTCGGCGCCGATCTCGGCGATCTGAATAACCACGACGGCGAGATCTCCAGCGCCGGCACCACCCGTATCAACGCGATCACGCTGGACAACAGCGACGGCCAGGTCACTGGCGACGTCGCGCTGAACATCGGTTTGATCGGCGCGCTGAACAACCGCAACGGCGTGCTGGGTTCCGGTGCGAGCGTCAGCATCACCGCCGCCAGCCTCGACAACAGCCATGAAGGCAGCCTCGTCAGCGACGGCAGTCTGACTGCGCGCATCACTGGCCTGTTCGACAACCAGAGCGGCGACCTGAGCGCCAAAGGGCTGGTCGATGTCCAGAGTGGCAGTCTCGACAACCGTGGCGGCAGCGTGGTCAGCAAGGATCGCCTGACCTTGCGCAGCGATTCCGTGGACAACCGCGGCGGTAAAATTCGCGCGACCAAAGACCTGCAACTCAGCGTTGGCACACTCGACAACCGCGACAAAGGTCTGCTCGATAGCCAGGCCGCCGTCAACTACACCGGCACGCAACTGGATAACCGTGGCGGTTTGCTCAGCGCAACCGGGCCGATGATTATCGGCGTGACGCGCATTGACAACAGCGCCGGACGCATTTCCAGCCAATCCGATCTTACCGCCAACGTGGCGCAGTTCATCAACCAGGGCGGCAAGCTGGTCGCTCCAGGCGCCTTGTTGCTCGCCGGCCAGTCGCTGGATAACCGTAACGGCGGTCTGGTATCTACCACAAACGCGCTGAAACTGACGGTCGATGACATCGACAACCGCGGCGGTGAAATCTCCAGCACCGTCGATGTGAGCGTCATCGGTCAAAGCCTGAACAACAGTGACAGCGGCAAGGTCCTGGCCGGAACTACCCTTGGCTTGACTGTGGCCCGGGCCATCAATCAGACCCTCGGACAACTGTTCAGTGTGGGCAACTCGACGCTGGTCGGGCAAAGCCTGGACAACAGCGGCGGCAGCTTCGTGACCCGACAGGGCAATCTGGATATACGTCTCGATAATGCCTTGAGCAATATCGAGGGTCTGATCAGCAGCGAAGGAACGTTGACCGTACACGCCGGCAGTCTCGACAACACCCGCAGTCACCTGTCGAGCGCCGGCGCCCTGGCGCTGACCATCACGGGCAGCCTGAACAACCAGGCGGGTTCGATCGCCACCGACAACGGGCTGAGCCTCGCTTCACAAAGTCTGGATAACAGTCAGGGCGGCTTGATCAGCGGCAAGAAAGCGACCGCGCTGACCACTGGCGTCTTCAACAACGCCTCCGGCGGCAGTTTGATCAGCGGCGACACCCTGGACCTCAACGCAACTGAGGTGAGCAACGGCACCGGAAGCCGGATCGCCAGCGAAAAAGCGCTGACCGCAACGGTCACCGGCTTCGATCAGCAGGGCGGTCAACTGTTCAGCAAAACCTCCCTGAGCCTCGACCTCAATCACGGCCAGTTGAACAACCGCAACGGCCTGATCAATGCACCGCTGCTGGTGCTGAAAAACCTCAAGGATGTCGATAACCAGGGCGGTGAAATCTCCAGCGCCCAGGCGTTCACCCTGACCGCGCAAAACCTCGATAACAGCAACAACGGCAAGTTGATCAGCAATCAGGGCCTGACCCTGCGCATCGAGCAACTGCTGGCCAGCGTCAAAGGCCTGATTTCCGCGCAGAGCGTGGATGTCAAAAGCGCTCGACTGGACAACAGCGGCGGCCTGATCACCAGCCGTGGCACCCTCGGGGTGACGGTGGACGGTCAACTGGTCAACCAGGGCGGTACGCTGATCGCTGACGATCAACTGAACCTGAAAGCCGACAGCGTCGACAACAGCGAAGGGCACATTGCCGGTAAAGCCGACGTTATCGCCAACGTCGCGACGCTCAATAACCAGCACGGTGAACTGGTGGCAACCGCCGGGCTGAAGCTCACCGGCAACAGCCTCGATAACCGTAACGGCGGCCTCGTCGGCGCGAATGACGCGCTGCAACTGACGGTCGATGCGGTCGACAACCGTGGCGGCGAGCTGTCCAGCCAGGCTGACGTGACGCTGCTCGGCAGTCGTCTGGACAACAGCGACGGCGGCAAGCTGATTGCGCAAGGTGCGTTGACCCTGACCGTCGACGAAGTATTCAACCGCGCCAAGGGCCTGCTGTCGGGCAAGACCGACCTGACCCTGACCGGACGCAGCCTCGACAGCACTGCGGGTGCGCTCCTGAGCCAGAACAATCTGAAGCTCGACCTGAGCGGCGATCTGAATAACAGCCAGGGCCTGATCAGCGCCGAGGGCAGCCTTGGCGTGACGGCGGCGAGTCTGACCAACAACCTCGGCAGCCTGTCCGTTGCCGGGCCGTTGACATTGACCACCACCGGCGTGGTGCTCAACCGCGGTGGTCAGATCGTCACCGACGCCAGCCTCAACCTCACCAGTGCCAGCCTCGACAACAGCAACGGCGGCAGCCTCAGCGCCAAAGGCGCGGTGGTGGTGCAGACCGGTACGCTCGACAACAGCCACAACGGCAAGTTGAACAGTGGCGATACGCTGGATCTGAAGGCGACCCAACTGACCAACCAGGACGGCGGCCGCATCGCCAGTAATGCCGCCCTGACCGCGAACGTTACCGGTCTGGATCAGCAGGGCGGTCAGCTGTTCAGCAATACGTCGCTGGATCTGGACCTCAATCACGGTCAACTGAACAACCAGAACGGCCTGATCGGCGCGCCGTTGCTGATGCTCAAGAACCTTCAGGACGTCAACAACGACGGCGGTGAGATCTCCAGCACCCAGGCGTTTACTGTGACGGCGCGCAGCCTCGATAACAGCAACGGCAAATTGCTCAGCAATCAGGCCGTGACGCTGCGCATCGACCAGGCGCTGACCAACCTCAAAGGCCTGATTGCCGCCGCCGCGCTGGACATCAAAGCCGCCAGCCTCGACAACAGCGGCGGCACACTGACCAGCCGCGCGAATCTGGACCTGAACCTCGACGGCCTGCTCACCAACCAGAACCTGGGGCTGATCAATGCCACCACGGGCCTGACTATCAACAGCAACGGTCTGAACAACCAGAACGGCTCGCTGCTGGGCAGTGCAATCGCCATTGATTTCGCTGCAGCCACCGCAGACCTGAACAACGACGGTGGCTTGATCACCACCGAAGGCCAACTGAGCATTCAGCACCTGCGTGACTTGACCAACCGCAGCGGCAAGATCGCCAGCAGCCAAAGTATCGACCTTGTTGCCCGCAGCCTCGATAACAGCAACGGCAAGCTGGTCAGCAACAATCGGCTGAATCTCAACACCGGTGCATTGGTCAACCAGAACGGGGTGGTCTCCGGGGTGCAAGGCCTGACGGTCAACGCTGCCAGCCTCGACAACCGCAACAAGGGCACGCTCTCTGCCAGTGATGGCAACCTCAGCGTGACGTTGAGCGGGGATTTGCTCAACAGCGGCGCCGGGGCACTGGTCACCCAGAAAAACCTCAGCGTCACCGCAGCCAATCTGGATAACAGCAACAACGGCGTGGTCTCCAGCACCGGGGCGCAAACCCTGACTGTCAGCGGTTTGCTGAACAATGCGGCGGGTGGTCTGATCGCCACCGATGCGACCCTGGCGCTGCAAGCCATGACGCTGGGCAACGCCGGCGGTACCGTCAACGCCACACAGGACCTGAGCTTCACCGGCACCACCCTGGATAACACCGGTGGCAGTCTGGCCGGCAATGGCGCCGTGACCCTCGACCTGCTTGGTGCCCTGACCAACACCAACGGCAAACTCGCCAGTGGCGGCACGCTGTTGCTGCAACGCGCCACGCAGATCAACAACCAGGGCGGCCAACTGGCCAGCCAGGGCCTGATGACCCTGTTGAGCGGTGGTCTGGACAACCGCAACCGTGGCACCGTCGCCGCCAGCGGCCTGTTGACCATCACCACAGCAGGCGCCATCCAGAACAGCGCCGATGGCTTGATCTACAGCCAGAACGGCGACCTGCAAGTCCAGGCCGCCAGCCTCGCCAACGCCAAGGGCACCGTACAGGCGCAAGGCGCCGTCACCGTTGTCAGCACCGGCGATATCGACAACCAGAGCGGCCGAATCCTCGCCACCACCGGTGATCTTTCCATCAATGCCGGCCAGCTCGATAGCCGTGGCGGTGTCCTCGCCAGCCTGCAAGCGGCGTTCACCGCGCGCCTGACCGGTGTGCTGAAAAACGGCTATGACCTGAACAACAATCGTCAGGGCGGGGTGATTCAGGGCCAGCGCTTGAACCTCAATGCGGCGATGGGCCTCGACAACTATGGCGGCCG
>NZ_QAIU01000198.1:0-4277 GCF_003061205.1 Pseudomonas sp. HMWF006 | reverse complement strand
CCTTGGGTCAGGCGGGTCAACATCTCGTTGATTTCCGAGGTGCTGGCCTGGGTACGAGCGGCGAGGGCGCGGACTTCGTCAGCCACCACCGCAAAACCACGACCCTGTTCACCGGCGCGGGCCGCTTCGATGGCAGCGTTGAGGGCCAACAGATTGGTCTGCCCGGCAATCGCACCGATCACCCCGAGAATCTCGGTGATGCGCTGGGCGTCCTGCTGCATGTTCTCGACTTTGTGAGTGGCACTGGCCACTTCGTCGATCAACGCCACCACACTGTTGGTCGCTTCACCCACGACAACGCGTGAACGGTCGGCGTTTTCGTTGGCGCGCTGGGTGAACGCCGCCGTTTCAGCGGCATTCTGCGCGACGCTTTCGGCGGTCGAGCTCATTTCGGTGATGGCGGTAACGGTCTGGTCGGTTTCCGAAGCGTGACGCAACAGGATCTGGCTGGTATGCGCCGAGGTCCGTTGCAGGTCGTCGAGGCTCGAAGCCATTGCACCGGTGGCCTGCGTCACTTCGCCGATCATGTTTTGCAGGTAGGCGATAAAGGTGTTCACCGAATGGCCAATAGCGCCGAGTTCGTCTTCGGCGCGAATGGTGATGCGGCGGGTCAGGTCGGCGTCACCGCTGGACAGCAAGTCGATGTTGGCTTTCAGCGCTTTCATGCGCTGGACCAACTGACGGATTGCATAAACCTGCAACAGCACCAACAGGATCACCAGTGGAATCTGCAACAGGCTCAGGCTGCTGAGGACATCGTCGCGTTGCGCGGTGAGCAGTTTGGTCGGCAGGGCGGTGGCCAGGAACCATGGTGTGCCTTCGATGGGGCGCATGAAGAAGGTGCTGGCTTCACCGTTGTTGTCGAACTCCACGCGTTGCGCCTGATCACGGTTTTGCAGGCCGGCCTTGACCTGGCTGGCGAAGGTCGAGCTGCCGGCCAGTTCGCTGATGTTTTTCAGCACGATCGGGCCACTGATGCGCGAACTGTTGCTGATGATTTTGCCGTCAGCTTCGACGATCAGCATTTCGGCGTTGAGGTCCTTTTCCTTGCGGGCCACCAGATCATTAAAGAAGCCGAGGGTCACGTCGATGGTCGACACCCCCCAGGCGGCGCCGTTTTTCTGGATCGCCATGGCGCAGTTGGTGCGCGGTTCGGCGCTGGCGTCGTCCTTGTAGGCCGCTGCCCAGGCGCACTGACCGCGCGCAGTGGCCATGCCGCCCTTGTACCAGCTCTGGTCGTAATAGTTGGGGGCCGCATCGCTGTTCCAGAACGTGTTCACCGCCAGTTTGCCCGAGGCGTCACGGTGCCAGAAGGTGCTGAACTTATTGCGCCCGGCTTCACGCTGGCCAGGTAGCGGCCAGATCCCGCCGCCGAAGACCTTCAGCTCGCCGTACTGATCCACCAGGCCCGGCAACACCGTGTCGATGGCCGCGCTGTCGAGCAGCGGAATGGTCTGGGTGATGCTGCGCTGTTGCGCCTGCACCTTGTTCAGCTCGCCCTGAATCTGCTCGGCGACTTCGGCGATACGGTTGAGCACCACCTGTTCTTCGGTCTGCCGCAGCTTGGGCGCGACCAGTTGGCTGATACCGACCACGGTCAGCACCGACAACAGCAGGATGAACAGAACCAGCAACAGCGTGTAGCGAGCCTGAATAGTACGAAGTGCGGGCATGGAAACCGGTCCTTGAGCTGCGATTCTTATTGTGGGTTCGGGAAAAAAACGGCGGGCTTTCTTACGTATCGTCGTGTCCGCTCGAAGCTTTAGGTACTTTCGTACAAGAACCTGCATGGCCGACCGGTGGTGTGTATCGAAACGGATACAAGAAAACCGGCCAGCGCGTTTGTCAGGGCCAAAAGCCTGGTGAAAATTATTGGGTTGAAGCCTCAATGCCATGGATTTCCGGCGTGACGCCGGTTTGTATCGAGTTTGTACTGGAATTGTAAAAACCTGATAAAAAAGGTTGGTGCCATTACTTTGCCCGCCGATACTTCCACGCACTAAAACAGGTCATCAGGGACATTCTTCATGCGCGACATCCAAGGAGCACAGTCATGACTATCGGCTACACGGGCGCTTGGCAAAGCAAGGCGGGCCTGTTGATTCAGGACACCGGTGTGCGCGGCAAACCGGTTACGCAAAGCGCCAGGGTCAAGCAGATGCTTGCGCTGGTCGGCAACGATCCGAACGCACTGAACATCGCCGAAATGGATCGGCAAAAGCTGCACAAGAACGTCAAGGGATTTAACCCGGAAAACGTCTCGGCGAAACAATTGGGCAACCTCAGCGCATTCCTGCGCGGCAAAGGTCTGATTACCGATCTCACCGCCATGACTCTGCTCAACGCGGGCGACAAGTTCGACCGCTTCGGTGTGCAGAAAGACCCGGACGCCAAGTTCAATGCCCTGGAGTACTTCGCGACTCAGCTGGACACCATCCAGAGCAACAGCATCAAGGGCGATAAATACGCCGCAGGCTTGATCCCCGAATACAAGAAAGCGATTTACGTGCTGCAGAACCTCAAGACCTATGGCATGGGCAACGGGCAAACGGCACCGACGGACAAAGGCGTCAGAGCCAAGGCGTGATCCTCGACAGTGGCCCGTTCCTGTCACGAACGGGCCAGGTCTTGCCGTCAGACGTCGTCGGGTTTTTGCTGAAGCCGATCCTGCAGGCGTTGCATCAGTGGGCAATGCAACTGCAGCGCACGGTCGCTATGCCCGCGGTGGAATAACGCCAGCCACCCGTCGCAGTGGCCATCGCCGGGCGCCAGCCCAGTGAAGACAAAGCCGATACTCGCCAGTCTGTCGACATCCAGCGCAAAGTGCCGAGACAATCCAAGCCTGAGCGAAACCAGCCAGTGCGCCGGCAACTCGCGCAATTGTTTGAGCAATCCCGGTTTGAGCTTTTCCAGCACCAGGTCATGCCGACTGGCGCCATGACCGACATGAATCGGTGCGCCGCGCCAATGTGGCAATGGCTCTTCAACCCCCAGCTCATTGCTCAGGTGCAGCATGAACGCCTCATGTTGCATCGGCCACGTCAGGTCGGGCAGCGGACGTTGATAGCCGGGAATGTTCTGGAAACCGACAACGATGGATTCCCGTGTCGGGGGAGCGAGCGGTGACGGCACATAGTCGGGCAGCAATCCGGTGTTATGAAACCCCAG
Organism: Pseudomonas sp. HMWF006; assembly: GCF_003061205.1. Classification (NCBI taxonomy): domain Bacteria; kingdom Pseudomonadati; phylum Pseudomonadota; class Gammaproteobacteria; order Pseudomonadales; family Pseudomonadaceae; genus Pseudomonas; species Pseudomonas sp. HMWF006. The sequence continues at coordinate 1,109 of NZ_QAIU01000198.1, read as the reverse complement.
GCTGTGTGCCATGCGCTGTGTGTAGGGGTGACAAGTGACCTGCTTGATGGACAGATAGCGACAACCCAGGGCTTGCGCGTGCACCCGCAACTGCTCGCCCAGACGGGTGGCGATATTCTGGCCGCGAAAGTCAGGGTGGACGACGCTGACCGCCAGTTCTGCACCCTGACCAACGTTTTCGCGCAATAAGGTGGCATGCCCGAGGATCTGCCCGTCGACTTCTGCAACCAGCGAGTGCCAGCGCTGACGGCTGTGGTGCTGGCTGATCATGTGCGGCAGGTAGACATCGGGTTGCGCGTATTGGTCGCCATACACTTGCCGGATCAGGCCGCTGACCGCCGTCGCATCGGCGTCACGATAGTTACGGAGAATTAGCGGCTCCATCAGGCAGACTCCGCTGCATCATGTTGATAGTCACGCAGGTCCAGCACGCGCAGGCATTTGCCCGAACGGGGATGCCGCGGCAGGTCCTCGAAGGTGCAGTGCAGAATCCGCAGTTCCAGCAACTGATCCTTGCGCAATTGTTCGATCAACGGATACAACTCGATGAGTCCGGCTTCCAGCGTCCGGTTAGCCTCGGCCACCGCCGGCGACGGGTGATTCGCCACCCATTTCAAGGTGAGCACGTCCTTGTGCATCGCCTGCTCAATGACCAGTTGCCAGGTGTCACTGCCCACATCGCGCCGGACACGCTCGCCGATTTCCCCCGGCATCAGCGACAAAATCCCGACCCGCACCCGTTCACTGCTTGCGCTGCGGCCCTTGAGGGCGAACTTGCGCATGGCCGTGCCTGCCGGTTCGCGCCAGCAGGCACGGTCGCCCACCGGATAACGAATCACCGGCATCAAGCGGCGGGTGAGGTTGGTCAGCACCAACAGGCCGATGCGCTCGCAAGTGTCGATGACCTCACCGGTCTGCTCGTCGATGATCTCGACGATGCTGTGGCCGTCGCACATCCGATGCTCGCCCTCGCTGCAGTCACGGTGGCTGGCGCCGATCAATCCGGCGTCGACACTGGCGTAGCCAATGGAGGCGATGCGCGCGGCGGGAAACGCTTGCCGCAGAATTGTTCGCTGCGCGGTAAACAGGCTTTCACCTCCGTAGAGAAT